>CAIWKC010000241.1 GCA_903913145.1 uncultured Gallionellaceae bacterium
AGCACTGGTTCGAATCGGCCAAGTTAGGCCAGACGTATTGGTTACAGACTTGCATATGCCTGGAATGGATGGCTTCCGTATGTTGTACACCATCTGCAGTATGAATGAGTTGGCAGATATGAAAAAAATCGTCGTCAGCGGATTATCTTCAGAAGAAATAAAAAATCACGGTGGAATTCCTGAAGGCATTCAGATTTTCCCAAAGCCCATTCCATTTGAAAAAATCAAAGCAATCGCAGAAGCAGAAGCAGTAAAGAGAAAGCTAATAACCACGAAGGAAATATCATGAAAAAAATTATGTTAGTTGATGATCACGCGGACATTCGTCGTTTGATCAAAATTACTTTGGGTATCAATTTCGAAGTGTTAGAGGCCGGAAATGGTGCCGATTGCCTAAAAATTGCAAAAGAAAAAATACCCGATTTATTCGTTTTGGACGTGATGATGCCAGGCGGAATAGACGGACTTGAAGTGCTAGACAAGATCAGAGCAGACGAAGAACTAAAAAATGCACGGGTGATCATGGTGACAGCGCGAGGTCAGGCGCAAGATTACAGCGAAGGAATTAAACGCGGTGCAGATGAATATTTCATTAAGCCATTCAGTCCGCTGCAATTATTAGCGGCTATTAAAAAGTTAACTTCATAGCGAGGTTATTATGAAAAACAAATCTGAAGAGATTTCATTTACTCAGCTAAAGCAACGCACGTTAATGACGGCGGATGGACGAATATTAGTGTTGCCGGAAGCAGGAAAAGAAATTGAAATAAATAAGCAGTTATTTCGTTACGCAGAAGATCTACAACAACTTATCGAGCAAAACGAAAGATTGAACTCACACTACAAAGAATTACTTATATCGAGTAATCATCTTTTGGCAAGCCATGACGAATTGAATAATTTACTATCAATCTCAAATGATATTCATATCGTTACAGACTTAGAGGGAAAAGTTCTCCAGACGAACCCATCAGTCAAGTTAATTGCACTGCCAGAAAGAATCATAGGGACCAATTTAAAAGATTGGATCATACCTTCGCATATTGAGCAATTCAACTCGATGATGAATTGTGAAATCAATGATCAAGAACAAATTGTGAAAGAAACTGAATTGCATCTGAAGAGTGAACAAACTTCAGAAAAAATGCTGATAGTCACTGCAAAATTGTTTCCGGTTAACGTTGATGGAGGCGTTAATAATCTGCATTGGATCATTCGCGATATAACTTTCCTGAAGGAAACTGAATTCGCGGCAAAGCTGACTTCTTCTTTATTGAGTATGTCAAAAGAGGGAATAATGGTAACGGATATTGATGGAATAATTATTGGAATTAATAAATCGTTTTACGACATTACTGGGTACCACGAAGAAGAAGTAATAGGAAAAACTCCATCGTTTCTACAGTCAGGATATCAAGACAAGAGCTTTTATCAAGAAATGTGGGGCGAATTGAAAAAGCATGGTTCTTGGCAAGGAAAAGTTTACAACAAGAAGAAAAACGGTACGATATATCCAGAACTATTGAAGATCACTCAGGCACGAGATAGCAAAGGCCGTGTTCTCAGTTATATTGGTGTATTTTCAGACTTGTCACAACTGCAAAAAGCTGAAGATGATTTAGCTTTTATCGCACATCATGATTCTTTAACAGGGCTTGCAAATAGACTGCTACTTAAAGATAGACTCGATCAAGCCATTGCAAATGGGCGCCGGAATAATTTTCTTTTCACGCTAATATTTATTGACCTTGATCGATTCAAGCAAGTGAATGATCAACTTGGCCATGATGTTGGAGATCATGTCCTGCAACAGGTAGCGAAAAGAGTGGAATACTCGTTGCGTGAAGTCGACACCATTGCACGCATTGGTGGAGATGAATTCGTTGTCATCGTACCAGGACTGACCGGAGATATAAACATTGAGCGAATCAGTAAAAAAATTATCGATGAATTAATAAAGCCTATGCAAATCGAAAAACATGAAATTTCAATTGGTGCCAGCTTAGGGTGTGCCGAGTTTCCAAGAGACGGCGAAGATGTGGCTCAACTAATGCGGAATGCAGATGCAGCCATGTATCGTGCAAAAAGCTCCGGTGGGAACAAATATTGTATTGCCAATCAGGAATCTTCTAAATAGATGCGCCCTCTTAATATTATAGGGTAATGAATTTAACTATTTTGAAGATAGTAAAGATATCAGATCGATATATGACAATCATAAATGATGGATTCGGGAATTAATAAGTGATGACAGATATAAAGATGGGACTCGTCCTGGCTTCAGCATATTTTATTGCGGGCAAATTTGGTCTACTTTTCATGATAACCGATGGATACGCATCGCCGTTATTTCCTGCTACAGGAATAGCACTTGCATTTTTGCTGACCTATGGGAATAGCATGCTGGGATGGATCTTTGTCGGAGCCTTTTCATTACTCTTCTCAGATTGGATTTCCGCGGCAACGTTAAAAGATGGTCTTATAACAAGTGTTTGTATTGCCGGGGCATCAGTACTGCAGACATATGTCACCTTAAAGTTAATTCGATTATTCATTGGACAGAATTTAATATTAGAATCATCAAAAGAGGTAATGCTATTTACATCAGCGGTGGTGTTTGGCTGCATCACAAGCGCCTCAATATCAACAATGGTTTTAGTATACGGTAATCACCTTCAATCCGAAAACGTAGTATTTTCCTGGCTAACCTGGTGGCTTGGCGATGCGCTAGGCATGGTTCTAATTACACCATTTGTGTTGACGATGACTGGTGAGCCAAAGGAGCTCTGGCGCTCGCGCCGCCGTGCGCAGCTTATATTAGCAATCATTGGAATATTATTTATTTCAGTTGTCGAAAAAATTGTAGTCAAATGGGAACAAGAAAAAAATTCGTCTGAGTTTAAAAATATATCGGAGCAAATAAGTGAAAAAATAATAACCAATTTTAGCCTGGAGGAAGCTTTTCTGGAACAACTGGCCACTCTGATGGAAGGAAAGAATCGGATATCTCCTGAGGAATTCGACATTTTTGCGAAAGTTGGCTTATCTCGATTCGGCTATACAATAAAAGCAATTGAATGGGCGCCCCAAATCAATAATGAAAACCGGAAAGATTTTGAACTTAAGTTAAAACGGAGTTTTCCTAATTTTGAGATAAAAGAGCGTGATTCTGACGGAAATATCGTAGCTGCAAAACTCAGAAACAATTATGTTCCAGTCACATATATTTACCCGTTGAATGGAAACAATGCGGCAATTGGATTTGATTTATATTCAAATCCGATAAGGAAGGAAGCAATCACAAATTGCAAAATTCTCCAACGATCTGTTGCTACTGCGCCGATTACGCTAGTTCAGGAAACTGGAAATGAAACTGGTCTGCTATTGGTTCACTGGGTAAATGGCGGAGCAAATGGTCCCGGCATAGTTTTGGTCGTTATGCGCATGGGCGACTTTATGGATTATGCAATTGCAAATTTAAAACAATTTGTAACAGTAAGAATGACTGATGAAATAGCCGATCAAAAAGTATATGAATCAAATGGCGAAGATTTCGGAAATATTTCCCTCGATAAATTGATCACTTTTGGACAAAGAAGCTATCGAATTCAATCTGTAGCAACTTTAAAATATTTAGCCAGCCATCGGAATTGGCAAACTTGGAGTATCACATTATCCGGGCTTGTTTTTGTATCTGGACTGAGTATGGCACTCTTATTGATCTCAGCCCGCGCGGCGAAAGTTGAGAATCGAGCATCAAACAGTGAACTGCGATGGGCACTGGCCGTTTCTGGGGCTAACGATGGAATTTGGGATTGGAACCTGATAACAAATGAAGCCTATTTTTCAGAAAGATTTAAATCCATGCTTGGTTTCAAAAACGACGAAATTTTAGGTCATATTGACGAATGGGCAAAACTGGTTCATCCGGATGATTTACAAGAAACAATGCAGATCATGCAGAGACACTTCAATGGTGAATCTGACTTTTATGAACGTGAACTGCGCATCCGTTGCAAGAATGGAGAATACAAATGGATCCTTTGCAGGGGTAGAGCACTTATCGAAAATAAAAAGCCGATTCGAATGGTAGGTTCACACACCGATATAACTAGCAGACGAGCGGCAGAAGA
>CAIWKC010000242.1 GCA_903913145.1 uncultured Gallionellaceae bacterium
ATCGTGCCATATTGAGGTTTCACGATGATATCTGGTGTGCGGCTGTCAGTTGCTGGGTCGTTGAACTTGAGCTTCAACTCATCACCAGCAATGACTTCATCGATAAACAAAGCTTGTGCATTGGCGTTGAGATAGTCAGCAACGATCTGAGTCTGACTTTGGTCTTGCAACCAGATCAGCGCAACATCATCGTCATTGATAAAACCGCAAGGACCTGTGGTGCAGTTATTTACAGCGGCAATTGCTAAAGCGGCTTGATTAGTGGCAGCGTCAGGCAATGCTGCTACAACATCAGCAAAATGTCCTACCTTATTTACTTTAGCAGGATTGATCGGTGATTGACCATGTTTGGCGGTAACGACAAACAAGGTAGAATCATAAATGCCTTGTTTTTTGAGCGCGTTGATCATGCTCTTTAGTGAAGCGTCAGTTTGATCCAAACCATAAGCAAGCACATCTGTTGGTGTCCCTGCGCCATCAAGGTAACCGCCAACTTGACCAGTCAGCGTGCTTTGAGGGCAACTACCGTCTTTGTTGTCATGTGCTAACTTTTGACCCACGCTCACCGCCTGGAAGTTCATACCGAAAACAGCAGGTACGCCAACACGTTTAAGACCATCATGTGTCAATCCATTAATTTCATTAATAATGGCAGCTACTTTTTTCTGGTCGTTTAGTGCGGTGCAAACGACGCTGACAGTAGCATCCAATCCACCAACGTTGGTGATCTCCGGTGTGTACAGATCATCTACACCTTTGCCGGAGGGACCATTGACCAGATCATAAGCGGGGTGTTTGTCCGCCCAGGCTGTGCGGCCACCGTTAGCTTTCACCACTTCAAAGATTGTGTTGGTCTTGATTGCATCATGCGGGTAAACAGGCACGCAATTGTTTGATGCATCGAGACGACGTGGCAATGTATTTGGGTCGATAACGTTCTGGGACACGAAATTAGCGTCGTAAACGTCAATGCTCTCGTCATACGCAGTCCAGTTGCCTGGCGTACCGGAGCAAGACTTATTGCTCGGGTCGAAGTAAGTGCGATCATAGCTTACGTCGTAAAATACACCGTGAGTAACCGGTGAACCACCTGTTACCAAAGCCAGCAAGCCAGGGAAAGAATCCGAGTTGGCGGGGGTACGTGCATTGGTAAAGGTTGTACCGTGTTTGGACAATTCGGCCAACGCTGATTTTGGGTGACTGGCAACATAACGCTCAACATCAAGCGCATGTAACCCATCTACGCTGATTAACAAAGCGTGTTTGATTTCGCCTGTTTCAGCAAAGGCTGAAGCGCTGATAGCCAGACCAAGCATGAGGCTTAGTGCGGTTTTTTTAAATTTCATAATGACTTCCTTCAAATATAGAGATTCTGTAAGATATTTCCCCGGTGCGGGACTCAAATTTAAGTTCATTTGATTAAGCACCACCTATCAACAGGGGCTTCCCGCATAGGCAAGCCGCAAGTCAGGAATCAGCGTACAAGAAAAGTATTTCAGAAAAATTAAATGCTGTAGTCTTTTAGCCGGACCGAACCAAATTGATATTCGGATTATTTGAAGTTGAAACTTTAAAGGACTATTTTTAACGATGTGCCGGTAATCGTAATGTAACAATACTGCGGTACGATCAGGCAATGAATATATCCAATACAGTTGACACGAATGAATTCGTGCCAAAAATGCCAAGCCTTGTACGGGAGTTATACAAAGCTGTCTTGAAGCGTGTCAAATTGGCCATCACAATTTTGGTTAAGTTGGCATTGGCAGCTTGGGTAATGTTTCTCTGTGCGGGAGTGATCGTCAGTATTTTTGGCGCCAACCTGCAGCAACAGAAGTTTGCCAGTACAAACAAAATGGACGTAAATGATTATTTACTTCGTTCGTGTCAGTTAAAATCAATTAATGCCAAAATTGGCAGCAGGGACAACAAGCTTACGCCTGATGCTGCCCAATGCCTCGGTAGCAAAATTCAGTCTTATTTTAAGTAATTAAGAAATTGCGCTGTCCGTGAATGGACTTTTTAAGCCATAAGCCATTGTTCGAACATGATTAGTCACAACGCTAAAATTCACCCCCTCCCTCAGTCCCTCCCCCGGTGGGAGAGGGAAGCTAAATGCTGTTGCCTGTTTTGGTGTTGAATTAGCTCCCTCTCCCACCGGGGGATAACCAGCGACTTGGCTGGCGCCATTGCCAGCCTTAGTCGAATGTCTAGCTAGTTCATCAGCGTTGGGGAGGGGGTGTTTGCGTATACCCGTTGAAATATTTTGAAAAAATGACCAACTCTATTTACGGACATAGCCATAAGAAATGGCTCTGTCAGTAAATGCAGCGGGTGCAAATAACCATCAG
>CAIWKC010000243.1 GCA_903913145.1 uncultured Gallionellaceae bacterium
AAGAAAATCACTAAGGGTTAAAGCATGAACGCAACCGCATCTATCGTTTCCAAAGTCTGGAGTTTCTGCACCACGTTGCGTGACGACGGGGTGGGCTATGGCGACTATCTGGAACAACTTACTTATCTGATCTTCCTGAAAATGGCGGATGAATACAGCCAGCCGCCGTATAACCGCAAGGTGGGCATTCCCGCCGAATATAACTGGCAGAGCCTGAAGGCCAAGCGCGGTGCAGAGTTGGAAGTGCATTACGTGACGTTGTTGCGCGAATTGGGCAATAAGCCGGGGATGCTGGGTACGATTTTCACCAAGGCGCAAAACAAGATTCAAGACCCTGCAAAGCTGTATCGCCTGATCGACATGGTGAACGAAACGCAGTGGGTGACGATGGGCGCGGATGTGAAGGGCGACATCTACGAGGGCTTACTGGAACGTAACGCGGAAGATACCAAGTCCGGTGCTGGGCAATACTTCACGCCGCGCGCTTTGATTCGCGCGATGGTGGAATGTGTGCGGCCTGAACCCGGCAAAACTATCGCTGATCCGGCCTGCGGCACAGGTGGCTTCTTTCTGGCGGCGTATGATTTTCTGGTCGCGGCACATCAGATGGACAAGACGCAAAAAGCTTTTCTCAAGCACGAAACTTTTAATGGCAACGAAATCGTTGCTGGTACACGCCGCCTCGCTTTGATGAATATGTTTTTGCATAACATCGGCGAGATCGACGGCGACAGCATGGTATCGCCCAACGATGCGCTGGTGGCTTCCTCTGCCAAATCTTTCGACTATGTGCTGGCGAATCCACCATTCGGCAAGAAGAGCTCAATGAGCTTCACCAATGATGAAGGTGAACAGGAGAAAGATGATCTGACCTACAACCGCCAGGATTTCTGGGCGACCACTTCTAACAAGCAGCTCAACTTTGTGCAACACATTCGCACTATGTTGAAAACTACCGGACATGCTGCGGTTGTTGTGCCGGACAATGTGCTGTTTGAAGGTGGTGCTGGTGAGACCGTACGCAAAAAATTGCTGGAAACTACCGAGCTACACACCATCCTACGTTTGCCTACCGGAATCTTTTACGCCAATGGCGTGAAGGCGAATGTGTTGTTCTTCGACAACCACGCTGCCAGCAAAGAGCCGTGGACGAAAGAAGTTTGGTTCTATGACTACCGCACAAATATTCATCACACCTTGAAAAAAAAGCCACTCCGCTTCGAAGATTTGCAAGATTTCATTGCTTGCTATAACCCGCTGAATCGACATGAGCGTAATGAAGGTTGGAGCGAGGCCACTAATCCAGAAGGACGCTGGCGCAAATTCAGCTACGAGCAAATCGTAGCACGCGACAAAACCAGTCTGGATATATTCTGGCTAAAGGATAAGAGCCTAGCTGATCTAGACAACTTGCCTGAGCCGGATGAGCTTGCATTGGAAATTATCGAAAATCTGGAGGCTGGGTTGAACAGTTTCCGGGAAATTGCGGCTGCGTTGTAATAGTCTTGAAATCGGTTTTTCGCCAATGAAAAAATTTCTTGACTCCTATCTTGCGAATTTCAACAATATAGAGGTGTTCAGTGGATTTATTCCGTATGGATCTTCAGTATTGCTGGCGAAGGAAACCTTTAAAGATCTGGCATTCACACAGTCATCTGATGGCCTGTTCGTGAAAGCCCAGGCAGTAGAGGTAAAGGGCGATGAAACACTAGTCGACTTACACCTTAGGTATTGTCGGAGGGTTCAGGTAGAACATCCACGCGCTTTGGAAATCCAATACTCGAACGGTTCTAGTTAGGCCGCGTGGGTAGCTATTTTAGAAAATTGCAAAGGATCGTTATGCCATGAGGAGTGGTTATTGAAAATAATGGCAGATCGGCAGTTTCTGCAAATTGTTTCAGTTCGCCAATGTTGCTAACTCTTGGGCTTTCTTAACGGAAGAAGAGCCTGTCTGAAATCGGAGTTCCATAATGCTCTGTTGAATTATCGACCACCTTCTTCTTTTTCGGTTTAAATTCAACTTTATCTTTTTCAGTTTTGGATAAAACATAATCTCCGTTTATCCAGTGCGCAAGATGATAGATTGAAACAAGGTGTCTGGCCCCCTGCTTTTGGAAGGGAATTGTCAAACTCTTGCGTTTGATTGATTTATATATACTGTCAGGTGATTTTCTGAGAATAACCGCGATCTGTTTTACCGTTAACATTATCTGATCGCCGAAACGATTGCTTAAGTCAGCAAGGATAATTTCGTAAGTCATAATCGAAATACCATTAAAAGTTTTTTTAATTTGGTGTCCCCGGCGGTAATCGAAACCACATCTCACGCTTAGGAGGCATGTGCACTATCCGTTGTGCTACGAGGACATCTTGCTATTTTACCATTTACCCAATAAAACCCATCCGTAAAATATCCGTAATGCGATTAGCTTCTTTTGGCGTTTATAGGCATTTGATGGCGCGCCAAAAATCACATTAACCTATTGAAAAAATATTGATAAACAACACGAGCCGCATCAGATCAAGAACACCAAAAAACAGCGAAATTGTAGTTAGGAGGGGCCGGTTATATCCATTTAACTACGGGGACATTTTGAGCGCTTGTTGTGCAATGTTCACAACGTGGCGCGCATTCTAACGTAAAATTGCAGCCATGCTAATTACACGCGTAGGTAATTGCGATGAAATGGATACTATTGCTGGGTCTGGTCAGTGCGCTAATTATTGTGTTTATCAATATTGCGCGTGCGGGCGAGTTACCCGTTGTTGGACAGAACGCGCCTGATTTTAGTTTGCCGGATCAAAACGGAGTGGTGCATAGCCTGAAAGAATATTCAGGTAAATGGTTGGTACTGTATTTCTATCCCAAAGACGATACGCCGGGCTGCACGCAAGAGGCGTGTGCTTTTAGGGATGATTTGCACAAGTTGACTGCGTTAGGTGCGCAGGTGGTGGGAATCAGCGTGGATGACGGCAAGAGCCATGCGGAGTTTGCGAAAAAATATCATCTGCCTTTTCCTTTGTTGGCGGATAGCGACAAAGAAGTCGCGGCGCGTTACGGAGTGCTGATGAATCTGGTGTTGATCAAAATTGCCAAGCGCTACACTTTTTTGATCGATCCGCAGGGTAATATCAACAAGGTGTATGACAAGGTGGAAACCTCTCGTCACTCGCAAGAGATTATCGACGATTTGAATAAGTTGATAGCACCGGCAAAGATGTAAGTTTAATTCCAAAAGTTCGCTAGAGCCAAAGAGTTCCTTCCCCTTGAAAGTGGAGGGGGTATTTTAGTTGTTGAGTTGTCCGATTTTATTAATTGTTTTTATCTGCAGAGAATATTTTAATGCCATACATTACGCTGGATAAAGCCGCTTTGGCTTTTGGTCACGTTGCCTTGCTGGACAAGGTTACTTTTCAACTTGACGAGAATGAACGCGTCGGTCTCATTGGTCGTAACGGTGGCGGAAAATCCAGCCTGTTGCGGGTAATTGCGGGGCAAGCGGCGTTGGATGATGGTATCGCATGGCGTCAGCCCGGCGTGCGCATCTGCTACGTCAGCCAAGAGCCAGTTTTGAATCCTGAATTGACCGTGTTCGATGCAGTGGCGGAAGGCTTGGGTGAGTTGCACCAGATCATTACCGACTACCATCATCTGTCGCACCAACTAGCCGAACCCGATGCGGATTACGAAAAGTTATTGGAGGCGATGCAACCTTTGCAAACCGCTTTGGAAGCACAAAACGGTTGGGCGGTACAGGCGCGTATCGAGACCGCAATTCAGCGTCTGGAGCTTGATCCGGAAGCGCTGGTAGGTTCTCTTTCCGGTGGCGTGCGGAAACGCGTTGCGCTGGCGCAAGCATTGGTGGCCGAACCTGAAGTGTTGATTCTTGATGAGCCTACCAACCATCTGGATTTCGCTTCCATCGAATGGCTGGAAGGGCTGCTGAATAATTTTCGCGGTAGCGTCTTGTTCGTGACGCACGATAGACGTTTTCTGGATAACGTAACCACTCGCATTGTGGAGTTGGACCGCGGCAAGTTGGCGAGTTTTCCCGGCAATTTTTCTGCCTACCAAAAACTCAAGGAGCTGATGCTTGCGGACGAAGCAGTACATAGTGCCAAATTCGACAAAGTACTGGCGCAGGAAGAGGTCTGGATTCGCCAGGGTATCAAGGCGCGCGGCGTGCGTAATGAAGGCCGAGTGCGCCGTCTGGAACAGTTGCGCCGTGAACGTGCAGCACGCCGCGAAACCGTAGGCAAAGTTGAATTGAATGTTGAGACGGGTGATCGCTCCGGCAAGTTGGTGGCAGAACTCATCGACGTGAGCAAGTCTTACGGCGAGCGCAAGATCATCAATGATTTTTCATGCCGCATTCAACGCGGCGACAAGATTGGTCTGCTCGGGCCGAACGGGGCAGGCAAGAGCACTTTACTAAAAATCATCTTGGGCGAATTGGCACCGGACAGCGGCGAAGTGAAGATGGGCACCAAGCTCAGCGTGGCCTATTTCGACCAGTTGCGCGCCCAACTCAATGAGGAAGCAACGCTGGCCGACACCATCAGCCAAGGTTCAGATTTCATCGATATCGGTGGTAACAGAAAGCATGTCATCAGCTATTTGGGAGATTTCTTGTTCGCACCTGAACGCGCCCGGTCACCGGTAAAAAGCTTATCCGGAGGTGAGCGCAATCGTTTGTTACTTGCGCGCTTGTTTACCCGCCCCGCTAACGTGCTGGTGCTGGACGAACCGACCAACGATCTCGATATCGAGACCCTGGAATTGCTGGAAGAACTGCTGGCGAATTACGACGGCACCTTATTCCTTGTTAGCCATGACCGTTCTTTTCTCGACAACGTAGTGACGCAAGTGATTGCCTTCGAGGGTGATGGCAACTTGATGGAATACGTCGGCGGCTACGAAGATTGGGTGCGCGTAAAAAAATACGAAGCCTCGCAAAGTGCCACGAACAAAGCCGTTACACCCGCGCCCAAAGCTGCCGCCAAAACTGAGTCAGCAAAAAAATCTTCTGCCAAACTCAGTTTTAAAGAGCAAAAAGAACTGGAAGATATTCCCTTAAACATCGAAAAACTGGAACGCGAACAAGAAGAGCTTGCTGCCGCTTTAGGGACGGGAAATTTGTTCCGAGATAACCCATCCCATGCCAAACAATTGCAAGAACGTGGCGCTGTGATCGAAGTTGAGTTGTTGCAGTTGATGGCTAGGTGGGAGACGCTGGAAAGTAAGTGATTCGATTTGTTTCCCCAGGTCAGCGCTAGTATTTTTAATTTGATACTGGCTTATCCAACTTAACAATGTGTGGCAATGAGCAAGTTGCCCTGATCATATTTGTTAACTGACACGCGTTACACCATGCCGCAGTTCTGCGTAACATCTGACATATTGAAACGAGTGTGGGAGCAAAAGAATCATGTGGCAGATGGTTCACCAAGCAATACGGAGTGGATCAGTCGTTAAATTGTGACTCGGTATTATTGTTTTGGAGGTCTGCCAGTCTTAATTTCGGCCAACGCTGATAATTGTTTTTTTAGAGTGGCAAGGTTCATTTGTGCCAATGATTTTAAACCCGCTCGTAATAATTCACTTTTTTTGATTTCAATTCCCTTTGCAAAGCATTTCTCCTTTAGCTCGGAAAGGAGTTTGTAATCTTCAACGGGCATAGTGAAGCTATCCCTGACAATTAATTCCCTGCCAACATGATTTTTTTCATTTTTTGAAACAGGATTCTTTTTTATTACCTTTAAAGTTTGACGAGATAAACTTTGTTTAGTTTTTCCGGGTGAAGACTTCTTGATAATAGAAGCAGGGCGCTTAGCTTTTACTTTTTTTTCTTCTGCTTGAATAGATTTTGATAATGCTAATTTTTGCGTAGCCGATTCCATTACATCTCCTGATTATTTGTTATTAGTTATTAGTTATTTAATTTACCGACTTCCTGGCTTGTAATAGATATATCACTTCCTTTGTCAGCATCTCAACTTCATCTATGGCTGGTTTTGCTTTGTATCCCATGTCATGTACAGTTTTGCCAAAAACTGCACTTTCTCGATAAACAGTTCGCTGGTGAAACTGGCTAACTGCCATCGGAATTCCAAATTGCTGAAGAAGATCCAGTACATCACTGGCTAAGCGAGTGCTAGGCTGGCATTGATTAACGACTAATCTGGATTTCAGGTTCTCATTCATATCAGTTGCATCTTCGATTGCCTTTTTAATTCCCAAAGAAGCCCACATGTCCAGAGGGGAAGGAATGATAGGCACAAGCGCCAAATCTGCAATCATGAGTGCACTTTGTGCTACAGGGGAATCTGCAGCAGGAGGGCCGTCGATGATGACGTAGTGATAATCACCCATTAATTTCTTAACTTCGCGATGCAATTTACCCTGGGCAGCACTTAACCCGACAACAGTTGCCGGAAATGGGGTATCGTCATCTGCCGATGCAGCCCATCGAGTTGATGTTCCTTGCGGGTCAGCATCCACAACTAATATTTTAAAATTTTGTCTGGCAAGCGAACCCGCAAGTTGCATAGCAACGGTAGTCTTTCCCGCGCCACCTTTCTGATTTACGACGGCAATAACTTTAGCTTTCATCATTATCTCGCGCTATAAACTTATGAGAATTGCAAGTGTTTACTGACTAAACGATAAATAAAAATATTCACAAACGGAAACTTGTTTTTACAATACTCAGGCTTAGATGGGTTGTCACTAGCTAGCTCTATGCGCGGAGCAAGTATCGATTTCCCGGATAATGCAATTTCTAAGACAAATTCATTTTCAATATTTTTATTATCTTTTTCATCATAGAGCCGTTAATTCCAGTATTTGCGTACTCCAAATTCACCTTGTCTGAATTTTCATAACTTAGATGCAAGGAAGATAGAAACGTCGGATCCATCTCAGAAAGAAGCCTGTAGGAAAATGATTGGTATGTGTTCATCGCAGCCTCCTCCAAAAAATTACATGGTTTAAGTGAACAGTATAAACTGTATTACGATTAGATTGCCATTGTAATATTTGGGGATATATGAGACTGCAAAATCAAAATTAGATTTGGGCCGTTGACCAAAAAATGTGGATCAAGTGGTTTGAAGTCATACAATAAAAGTGCGCAATAATTGTGGAGGATGCGAATTTTTTTAAATTTTGGTTGAAAAGTTATAAATCAACTCACCCTCGGAGTAGCTTTCTTTTACTAAGTCAGTTGGCTACCATTTAAACAATTGCATCATTCTCGAAAAAAATGATGGTTTATTGTGGTCGGTATTGTCAGCCTGCCAATCCAGTTTTCTTATTCATCGTTACAATGCCTGCCATGAACCAATCAATTACTGTCATCAAGCGCAACCTGGCCGGGCAGG
>CAIWKC010000244.1 GCA_903913145.1 uncultured Gallionellaceae bacterium
GACTCGTCGGTCGAGCGGATTGTGGGGACATGTGAATTAGTCAGCGGAATATTAATGCCCACATCGGTATAGTAAGGATCCAACTCCCACATCACCTCAAATTTTTTGCCCTCTTCCAAGGGTTTTACAGGCTCCGAATGCAGCTTTAGAGTTAATTCAGATTGAGTCTTTTCAGTTGAGACTGCGTCGGCAGCACAAGCGCTGAAAACGAACAGATAACAAATCAACAGTGCCGCAAAGTTATATGTGCGATTCATGGAAAATATTAGTCACGCAGCAAATCCATATGCACTAGCGTTCCAACGAAATAGAAATGACATTTATTTGATTCATCTTAACAGGCGCTCAATAGTTTTCACGCATGTAAATGATCTCTTTACGCCCCGGGAAAATACCGAAGGTGGCGATTCCAGGCGTGCTCGGCAAATAACTCGGCGCACCCAAACTGATACTGGCTTTTCCTGATACACCCGGCGCGTTCAAAGTAAAGCTCGAGACACCATTACTCATTGTCACTGTTCCAGCGCCTTGCGCGCTAATCAGGCTAGTTGTCAATGCAGTCGCAGGAGGGGTAACGATGCTTGCCACCAAATTGGATACGGTGCTATACGAAGTTAAACTGTCGGTCGTGCTGTTAACCCAACTGCCTGCAGTATTATAAAACTGCACTGTCGAGGACATTTGCAGAGGCAACAGTTCCGAACCATTCGCATTGGATATCTTGGTGCGCCCACTTACAACAGTAATGCCTCCTTCAATAGAACTCGACGCTGTGGAGCGCAATGAAGTCACTCCATCGGGATCAGTTGCACGGAAGTAAATATTTGTCGGCGTAGTGGGTACGGTGGTGAAAGTATATTTTTCAGTAAGATCAGTAATCGAACCTAAGCCAAATGCGGTCTCACTGGTATTTCCCAGCGTGCCTGCGCCTGCGGGTGAGGTTGTCAAACCAAGCCCGCTAAAAACACCTAATGTAACTGTTTTGGCAAATCCTGAGGTGGCGTTGTAATTGGCGGTGGGGACATCGCTTGAATTCATCGCCGAGACCGTCAAGCTAAAAGGTTGCCCTGAGTACACCATGCCATTGTATAACAGCGGACAACTCAAACCAGTACCGCAACCGATCGGCGCGGTTGAAGAGGCGACCACCGCCGTATTGAAGTGATCGGGATAGAAACGACCTACATCCCCGGAAGCAGTGCCCGTCGTCGTAAAACCTGCAACACCCAAATAACTCCCCGACTTCAAACTAGGGGTAATAGTAATGAGGCCAACTTCCGGCCAACTGAAATCGGTGCCTGAAGCTATCCCCCCAGAAAATGTGCCGAAGCAAAGAGTGCAAGCGATTGACGGAATACTAGTCAAATTCAAACCTGTCACCAGCGTAGGGGTCAGTGTCACACTTTCCAGTGTCGACTCTTTCCCGAAGTTGGGTGTTACGGTAGATGCAGACACGCAATTTGTAACGCCGGTAACGCAGGTTGTAGCTGTCACAGTGACACTAAATTGTTCACCGGCTTTAACAAACTTAGCTCCTGCTGCAGAAGTAGCTGCGGGGTTCGCCAAATTTGGACTCGCAGTCTGCTGAATAGCGCTCAACACAAAGCCGCCGGGTTTAACCACGAATGAACCACCAGTGCTAATCATCGCGACACCATTTAATGCCGAACCCGTTGCACTCAGGGTCAGGCTTCCGACATCCGTATAACTCAATGGAACCGTTGCTATTCCGTTTGCATCGAAAGCCAAATTGAGCTGAGTTCCAGGTACCGACGTACTCACTGCTGTATTGTTGACATTAACGACCTTAGTGCCAGACGCAGGGTTAACATAAGTCGAATACAGATTGACTGACCGAGTGGTGGACGAGAATGCAGCAACGCAGGAATTTGCGGTTGCCCCTTTCTGCACTGCCTGAATGGTGACATCGGAATTATTCACACCTGCATCACGATTTGGAACTGCAATCACAAAACCCGCGTCCGCATACGTAAACGAACAACTGGCCGTGTTTGACGTCGTATTCAAACAAGTCGTGGTGCTAGCCACCGGTGTTGTGGTCGATGCTCCCAAGGTCACCGTGCTCGCTGTTGAATTTATTATTGTCGCTGTCGCGGAGCCGGTAGAAGTGATCGTCACAGATGTATTGCTCGGCGATAACAAGACTGTCGCTCCGCTGGTATAAAGCGAGGTGCAGGCTGTGTTGGCACAGGTTTTTACCGTGACCGTGGGTGCTGAGCAGGTCAACCCTACCCCCGTATGATCAATTTCAATATGATCCAACCCGCCGATCGTGACAGGTGCAACCCCATAAGCACTATCCGTCATGGCGATCGTTGTGGTGACACCTCCTGTCGTCGTGCTTGAAGAATAACTCACCTGAATATCGCTGGCATACTGGGTTGTACCGGCAGCAATAGCACTTCCCAGTGACGCCGTGTAAGTGAACGAGAAGCTTGCTCCGGGCGCCAACTTCGGCGTTGTGCCAAAATTCCAAAGCACCTCTTGTCGATTCGACAATCCGGTGTATCCGCTATAAGTCGGTGGCACTACAGCAGTGGGTGTAACAGAGACAATATTGGAAGGCGTTGCAGGTGCTGCAAAAGCGCCTGCAGCAGCATAACTAAATCGCGTTGTGGTACCTACGGCAGTCGCTGTCGTGTCGTAGGGTAACTCATCATAAAGTTTGATTGCGGTGGCGGTCGCGGATGCGCTTACATTGGTCACCGTAATCGTATAAGTAACCGTTCCGCCTACTTGAACTGCCGTGGGCGAAGCTGACTTGGTGATATGCAATACCTGATCACGCATTGAGGAAGTTACGCTTGCAGTGACTCCGCCGGTAAATCCGGTCGCGGTCATTTTCGCCACGTTAGTAATATCCGTGCCCGTCGTTACTGAAGAGGCATCCACATCAAATGTAATCGTTCCACTGGCGCTAGGTGCAAGTGACGCAATCGTTGGAAATGTCAAAACCTGACCGGCAACTGTAGGCTGCGTTGTAGTGCTTGAGGAGTTGGCTGCAAAACTCGTATTCGCAGGCAAAGTATCTGTCATGGCGACCGAACTCAACGTCGACGCACTCTTGTTTTGATAACTTAACTGATACTTAATTTTACTTCCCGTGGCTATTGCACCACTGACGTACGGCGTGCATGTTGTGCTTGTGGACGGGGTATAAACACAATTCACTTTTTTGGAGAGTGACATTGCAGATGTCACAAAAACGGGCGCCGCACCGATGGTTTCAGACAAACTACTATTTGCACCAGTACCACCCGGACCACCGGCATAAAACACATTTGCATCATTCGTGTAGGGTACCGTTGTTGATGCGGGTATATTAGCGCCCACTTTGGCGGTAAAAATAATAGTCAGCTTCCCACCGGTTGGAATTGCCGTGTTTGTTGGTAAAGTAAAGGTGACAATTTCCTGATTCAATCCGGTATATGGTGAGGCTGTGGTTACGGAACCACTTGCAACAGTCGGGGTAACCGTAGTTGACACACCCGCAGCTGTCGTAATTTTTGCACTTGTGAGCGAAACATAGGAGAAGCGATCATTTACCGTTGTTCCCGCTCTCCCTGTGCTGGGTAGGTAATCGTTTACCACGATGCTAGTTGCACCGACTCCACCATTATTCGGGATTGAAATGGTGTACGTCACCGTATCTCCTGTTATAGCTGTTGAGGTTGATACCGATTTGCCGATCCACAAGTTTGCCTGGGACGAAACGGTTGCAATCGCTCTTGAGGTCACGGTCGAAGTACCGCTGGTCAGCTTCGCCGTATTGATTATGGCAGTGCCGTCAGCCAGTGCGGTCGCAAAATTCACATCGTATTGGAACGTATCTCCGGCCCCGGAAGCCAAGGTACCAATGGTCGGGAAAGTTAAAACAACGGGGTTCCCCGCTGCAGTAGGTATCACGGCTGCCCCATTACTTAACTGTGTTGCCGAATTCGCTACAAAGGCACCACCACTAGCAAAGGTGTCCGTAATTGCTACACTACTCGCAGCCATTGTTCCGGTATTTAAGTATTGAATCTGATAACGCAACTTCAAATTTGCGGCATTGGGTACCACCCCGGCAGTCACCGCAGAGGGAACACAATTTGACCCGGAACAAGCGCCTACTAACGATTTTAATAGTAGGAAATTAGAATTCGCCGTTGCCACTGCCGGGCAAAAATAGCGCCATTGATTCCAGAAACTCGGAAACCCGGCTGCATTACCCACATCCATACTGGCATCGCCACCAAAAACCTCAGCATTATTAATGATACCGCTTGTCGGCATATCAGCTTGTAATCTTAAAGTAATGCGAACGCTGAATAATTGCCCTACCGCCACCTTGCCAGCAGCAAACCGCACCGCGTTGGTGGCGGCGGGCAATGGCATTGGATTTGTGCCGCCGAAGTCCATATTCCATCCGGCGTAAGTAATAATACCGCCCACGCAACTACCCGCATTAACACCGGGAACACCAGTTCCGGTAGCTTTCATGGAACCTTGATAGTAAATGCGATTCCACGGCCCGACCGCACCGGTATAATCTGTTGTCAGATAGGCATCCGGGCCGGCCACAGGAGACAAGCCGCCATTGTTAGTACTGCTGTAGTTTGATATAGCCGGTGCGGTACAAGTGGTGTTGTTCCCGCCATTCATGTTGCCAGCCCCCGAAAAGGCGGTCACCATGGCGTTGTCCCAAGCATTATGGGATTGGCTGGGCAGAGAAATACCATTGCATCCCGGACCAATTTTTGTATAGCCATTGGTTGGAGAAATCGAGCTGCTTGCGTTCGAGGTGTACATCTGGGTACGCGAATCTGTTGAGTAGAAAATCCCGGTATCAGAGTACATTGGCATATAGGCTGCTGATAACGCTGCGGGTGTCGGGGGGTCAATCTGGGTATAGCTACCATCAGCATTTATTTGAACGAATTGCGCATTCACCACCAGCATATTTGCCGGGACATATTCGGTTAAGTATCCTCCCCCGGCAATTTGCGCTCCGTTATCTGTAGGCGTAAATTGGATAATGTACGAAATCTCATCACCTGCCTTCAAGCCGCCGGGTAGCTTTGACTTGATGAGCGCAACGGTAGCTGCATCAAAATATTTGGTTGTTTCCAATTCACCCACATAGTCAGCCAAAGCCAACTGCGGCATTGCCAGCAGAAAAGAAAATATCAACGCAAATAATTTCATCACCAAGCTCATCTCACATCTCCAAACCACTTCTCAAATATTATTTTATTATTTCTTCGAGAATTGGTATTTTTATTTATTACTTCTGAAATATGCAGGCAGCAATCGCTGCAATGCTTTTATGTTCGCATAATTTACACCCAGATTAAATGTTGATCCACAACTGATCCACAATCATTGCGCAATAGTCACGCTGACTTGACGTTCAAAGTAATCCATACCACCTGCGGTTGCGGCTGTCGCGGCAGAGGCGGTCAAGGTATAAATCCAAACAGTACTTGCGTCAACTGCTGAAGTCGCAGAACACGTCACCGCAACCGGCAGATAGTTGCTAAACATCGTTCCGCTGAGCGTTACACTGGAGGAATAAGTCGCTGCTTTGCATGCAGTGGCAAAGGTTGTTCCGGCCACAGCGCTCTGAATGATTTGAAACGAGCCCCATTCAATACCCGCCCGCGCTGCCTGATAAGTGCGCTTGCCCATGATGTCCATCGCATCGCTTTGATGTTGATTGGTTGAAAGTGTGACCGCAAAAGCGCCCATGGCTGCAATCACCACCAATAGAAAGATAGCGGACACTAAACTAAAGCCGCGTTGTCCAAATTTTCTAAATAATGATTTAGTCTTCATGGCGCATTATTCACGTGAACTTCTTCATAAAGGCTCACCGTTTCTCCACTCTCAGTGATTTGCAGTGAGAGCGCGACCAAGCTGTCGCGCTGATAAGCTCCAACATCATAGACAAAACTGCAATAACTGACATTGTTGGCAAGCACAGCAGCCGTTGCGGTCGGGAGTGCCTGAGTCGGATTGATGCCATAACCTGCATAGCGTATGAGCTGTGCTTGCCCGTTACCATTTGCATCCAAGGTCCCTTGTGTTCCAACACACGCATAGGTTACCGCTGCATTAGTTACAGTACCGACCGTCTGACCATCAACCACCTGAAAACGCTGGCCGCTTAATTGAGCATAAGCAGGTAGCGCCACGCCCGTTATTGTAATGGCTTGTATTCCCCCCGTTGTGGTCACATTAGTGACTTTGCGAAGCACACCAGTAGCGTTTTGATCGTAAGGCGGACCACCACTCGACTGTGTACTGCCTACAACCACGTAATCTCCCACCTGTACATTGACGGCAGGCCCAATCACCGTAAAACAGGTATCAGTACCCACAAAAGAAAGTGCATCGCCAGCATTGGCTCCAGTGGCAGTGCCGCAAAGCGTACCGCCGATATCAGTCGCCCGATAACGCCCACCCGTTTTGGTCGGTAAATACTCTATGTAAGTTGAGCCGGATGGCGTAGGCAATCTGATGCTATTGGGTACAGCGGTGCGAACATCACGCAGCACGCGTTGAAAAGCAGTATCCGCAATATCCGTTAATTCGGCGCGACGTGCGGAGTCCATGTATTGTTGAATCGGTGACTTTAAAAAGATCGCCACCATGCCGCCGATGATGCCGGTGATAACCATCACGATAATCATTTCGACCAGCGTAAAACCTGATTGAGCAAATTTATTCGAGATCATCAGTAAGCCGCCCTGTACCCGACCGATTGTAATTTGTTTCCTGCGGGATCAGTTACCGTCACCGTAATTTGCACGGCACTTGTTGCCGGAATACCGCCCAAGGCTTGACCTTGCACCGCCACACTCGCAGAGTAACCGGTTAACCCCTGTACTGAACCTCCAATAACCGAGGTGATGCCCGTCATCGAAAATCCCTGATATTCACTGATGACATGATAACTATTAGAGCGATTCGTTGCGGTTACCGCTCCTGCAGAAGTTGCACCGGATGCTGCTGTAAAATCCTGCAATTCAATTTCTTCGAGCAGAGACTCGGCAATCGCCAAAGCTTGTTTGTGTATCACCGGGTCTGCGCTATTTTTGTTCACCAGATTCATCACCGACAAAATTCCGATCATGGCAGTGCTGACAATGACGATGAATACAATCAGTTCGATCAGGCTAAAGCCGCGCTGCTTTGAAGTAACAGGCACTACTTGAAACGCTGGAGGACTCACTCCATCATCCACGAACTCAAGTGGTTTCATCAAATTATTCACTCTCGCCCCGCCTTGTTTAGCCAAACTCGGGTTTTGATTCCACATCTCGATAAACGGCTCGATGTTCTCACCTTTCATTGCCAACACCAAATCGATGTCAAAAGTAGAACGCATATATCCATGCAACTGAACCGCCATCCCTCCAACCAGCACAAATTGTTCCTGGCCAGCAGAGAGTGAGCTTAGAAATTCAGCAATTTTCACGGCTGCATTCCTGTCAATACTGCGCAACCAAACTTAATGCACATAGCCAGTCTCCGCTTCAATTGTAATGACTGTTGCATTAGTGACCGTGATTGAATCACCCGCGTTCGGTCTGCCGATATCATCAAAAATGAGGGGAGACACGGTAGCAGTTAAACTAATACTACTTGATGGCGTGGTGAGACTATAAGGCCCGCTTGGGCCGGTTAACGTACCTGACGTGCAAGACGAAGTGGAACCATAGGTCAACACCACGTTACTTGAAGTAAAAGTTGCGCAAACATATCGATGCTGCGCGATGGCTGCTTTCTGCGCATAGCGCAAAGTTGAAATGATCTGATCGCGAAATCCGTGGCTCTTAAAAGCATCGGCGCTCATAAACTTTGGCGCGGCTATTGCCGAAATAATGCCGACGATCACCATGACTGCGATCAACTCAACCATTGTAAAGCCGCGCTGGTCTTCCACACCATTTCTCATAACAGTAAATTGTTTAGGTATTAGAACCATGTCTTATCGAATATTATGGCCTAGAATTGCAGCAAGTGAGCAGTGTATCAAATCGCGAAAACGATGGTTAAAAAAACTAAGGGGGCCGAAGCCCCCTTGGTTGTGTATACCACATATCGCGAGTAAACAGGTTATCTTCTAACCCTGTTGATTTCAGGGTGCGCACAAACCTGCTAACCTTCTCCCTGCTCCACGATTATATTGCTGGAACGTACGCCGTGGCAGATGCTGCTGAATAAGTGCTGTCGGTCACAATGCAATTTGGAACAGTTCCAGTTATGGTGTAACCAGATGGGAAAGCGCCTCCTTGCATCATTGTTGCAATAGTAGCGTTGGAACATGCTACACCACTAGTTGCAATTGACGATGAATAAGCCGTACTACTTGCACCCATAGAACGTGCAGCGTAATTGACTGATCCTGCTGAAGACAACGCACCCGCCACACCTTTGGCAGCTGCTATTTTGGCATCCGCACTCAAATCAGTAAACTTAGGTAATGCAGTCGCAGCCAAGATACCCAAAATCACAATCACCACAATCAATTCGATCAATGTAAAACCCTTTTGAATTTGCTTCATGCTTTCTCTCCTGTTTTTGAAGCCATGGCTTCGTTTAAGTTAGCTTCTACTCCCAATTATTATCACGTTGCAATTCGATTTATTACATGACAGAGTGAAAGGTAATTCAAAAATGTCAGTTATGCAAGTATTTTATGTTGAAATTATTTATAAAATTTTGTGTGTTTTCAAATAAAAGAAGCAAGACATTCAAGTCAACTCTTACAAAAACCTGATAAAATTAGATTTAAACCTGAATGATCCAATAGGCGGTGGTCTCTTTGTAGGAGCGCAATTCATTGCGCGAATTATTGACCTCCAATCGACCGATAAATCGGCCTTCTGCACGGCGTGTTTTCAGGTAATAGAATATTCGGGTTAAAACCAACTTATATGCTCAGTTGGCGCGAATACAGTTCCTACC
>CAIWKC010000245.1 GCA_903913145.1 uncultured Gallionellaceae bacterium
TGGGTAGTGAAACATCGTCATAGGCACGGCTTGCCAGCGCTTCATCCACAAAAATGTGGCGCGGCACAGCACTTATTGCCTCCAATACAACTTCGTCCTGAATACCTTGGCTGCGCAAGCGCTCGATCATGCGGCTGCGGGTGCGCTGCGAAGTCATGCCAATTCCCGAATGGCGCACGTTCATCTGCCGTGCTCCATCCAATTACGCACCGCTTCAATCTGGGCATACTGGGTCAGATCGATTTGCAAAGGAGTGATGGAAACTCGTTTGTTTGCAATCGCGTAGAAATCCGTTCCCTCACCCGCATCTTGCGCCTTGCCCGCAGCACCAACCCAATAAACGGTCTGCCCATGCGGGTTGGTGGCTTTTATTGCCGGCTCCGCTTTGTGACGTTTACCCAGTCGCGTCACTTCCGTGCCTTGCAATTCAGCATAGGCAATATCCGGCACATTAACGTTGAGCAACCAGGATGAAGTGTGCGTATTTTCTTCAAAACGACGGACCAGATTAACCGCCACCCGGGCAGCTGAATCAAAATTGACCAGTTTTTGACCGGCCAGTGAAATGGCAATTGAAGGGATACCCAGCAAGAAACCTTCTGTAGCGGCAGCAACCGTTCCTGAATAAATCGTATCGTCGCCCATATTGGCACCTGAGTTGACGCCCGAGATGACAATGTCCGGCTGAGTATCCAACATGCCCGTCACCGCCAGATGAACACAGTCCGTAGGTGTACCGTTCACGTAGTAAAAGCCGTTCTCAGCCTTGCGTAAATTAAGCGGACGGTCAAGTGTGAGTGAATTGCTTGCACCGCTGCGGTCACGCTCCGGCGCTACGACGACAACATCGGCAACAGTAGACAGATGCTTTGCCAAACACACTAGGCCTGGAGCCAAATAACCATCGTCATTGCTAAGCAGAATACGCATCTGAACTGGGGAATATTAAATTTTGGGATATCCAAAGGGGGAATAAATCAGGTTTATGCCAAATCTCGCGCAAGCACCGATTCATCCAAGTTAATTTGGGTAACAATGTTAGCACACTGCACCTTAACCTGCTCATCCTTAGTATGTTTCAACTCCGATGTTAATCTAGAACGGCATATTTTGTTCACCTTTAGCAGGTACTGAAAGAAACATTGCCGGACGCATTGTTAAATTTTAATTAGAAAATATCCCTACTCGCTTCGTGAGAGTTCCCTGTTAATTCTATTCTAACTATTATCTGCCTGAAGTGGGTTTGCAATTTTAGAATTATTTTCCTTTCTCTCCCTGAGATAAAGCTGATAGCATTAATCCTGTCTATTTGACAAAGAAGAAAAAAATAATTCAGGGAGAATAATAATGAAGAGATTAACCGGGCATTTGTATTTCTGGGTATTGCTTGCCATCATTGCCGGAGGAACGCTGGGCTATATTGATCCGTCTACTGCGGTATCACTTAAACCGCTTGGTGACGGCTTTATCGGTTTGGTCAAAATGTTGATCAGCCCGGTAATATTTTGTACGGTAGTTCTCGGCATTTGCGGTGCCGGTGATATGAAAAAGGTCGGTCGTGTTGGTGGCAAGGCCCTGCTTTATTTCGAAGTAGTTTCATCACTCGCCTTGATCATTGGTTTACTGGTTATTAATTTTGTGCGCCCCGGAGACGGGTTTAACGTTGATCCTAAAACGCTGGACCCAAAAGCTGTGGCCAATTACGCCAAAGCTGCCTCAGAGCAAAGTACTGTAGATTTCATTCTGCACATTATCCCGAAAACCTTCACAGATGCTTTCACCGGTTCAGGTGATCTGCTTCAAGTATTGCTGGTTGCCATCCTGTTTGGATACTCTATTCTTCATTTGGGCAAAGCGGGGCAACAAGTTCACCGCTTTATTGAAGAGTGCTCGCACATATTTTTCGCCATGATGAATTCCATTATGAAACTTGCGCCTTTGGGTGCAGGTGGTGCCATGGCCTTTACCATCGGCAAGTATGGTATTAGTGCCTTAAAACCCCTTGCCGCACTGATGGGTAGTTTCTATTTGACCTGTATTTTGTTCGTGGTTATTGTCCTCGGCATTATTGCAGCTTTGGTCGGTTTCAATATTTTCCGGTTTATTTTTTACATCAAGGAAGAACTGCTAACAGTTCTTGGTACCTCTTCCTCGGAGTCGGCACTAGTACCGCTTATGAATAAACTTGAACGTCTCGGTTGTTCGAAATCTGTGGTCGGACTTGTTGTACCCTCCGGCTATTCATTCAATCTTGATGGCACCAATATTTATCTGACCATGGCGGCACTTTTTGTCGCTCAGGCGCTAAATATAGATCTGACGTTAACTCAGCAACTGACCATACTTGGTGTCGCCATGCTGACTTCCAAAGGCGCTTCAGGGGTCACGGGAGCAGGATTCATTACACTTGCCGCGACGCTGGCAGTGGTTCCGTCAATTCCGGTTGCAGGGCTGGCGCTCATCCTTGGCGTAGATCGTTTTATGTCTGAAGCAAGGGCATTGACGAATTTTGTCGGGAACGGTATCGCCACTATCGTCGTATCCAAGTGGGAAAACGAGTTAGACAAAGTTGCGCTGAAAGAACAGCTAAAGGGTTAATCTCTTATGATTAAATTTTTATTGACTGCGTGTTTGCGCATAATTATTTTATGACTATCACGCTTGCGTTCGATGTGTATGGAACGCTTTTAAATACACATGGGGTTGTATCCACGCTTGAAAGACATATTGGCGATAAGGCTGTGGATTTTTCCCGAACGTGGCGTGATAAACAGCTTGAATATTCATTTCGTCGCGGGCTAATGCAAAATTATGAAAACTTTGCCGTATGTACCCGCGACGCGCTGGATTTCGCTAACGCATTCTTCAAAGTGAGTTTAAGCGCCGGCGTTAAACAAGAGCTACTTGAAGCATATAGAAAATTACCTGCATTTGATGATGTGGCTATTGGATTAGATCAGGCAAATAAAGCCGGATTTAGAATGTTTGCTTTCTCAAATGGCAGCGCTGAAGCCGTAGAGGCGCTACTTGATAACGCGGGAATCAGAAACTATTTTCAGGGTGTGGTAAGCGTTGATGATGTAAAGTCATTCAAACCAAATCCTGGTGTATATAGTCACTTTTTAAGAAAGACAGAATCTGTCGGTTCGGATACCTGGCTTATTTCGAGCAATTCGTTTGATGTGATCGGCGCGATCTCTTTTGGAATGCGCTCAATCTGGGTGAAGCGATCCCAAGATGCAATATTTGATCCCTGGGGAATCGAGCCCTCGCTTACGGTAATTAATCTGCTGAATCTGGCGGAACAAATTGATCAAATATAAACTTGGTCGATTTTATACAAAAATGATAATGAATTTGAGATTCACGGACGTATAGAGTACTTTTCAAGAAGTTTATTATCGGGCTGCTTCTGCTCTTTATTTTCTGATAGAGATAAGTAACCCATCAGTATTTTCCCTGATTAAATTTACTGCCAGTTCAAGTGGGGGCATCATGAACAACTTGTCCAACCAACGCTGCAAACCCTGCGATGAAAAAACACCGCACTTATCAAAAGATGAAATCCAAGCACTGTTGAAACAACTTGACAATTGGATACTGGAAAACCAGTTGATAACCAAAACCATAGAAAAAATGAGGGCGATAACCCAAGCCGGGAAGGAGGTTACTGGCAAAATCGTATAACGCTTTCTGCCGTTCAATCGTGAACACGGAAGCGCCCATGCGGCACAGGACAGCCGCCTGGTAGCCTGAACCGGTACCGACTTCAAGGACCCTCTCGAATTTTTTAATTTGCAATGCCTGTGTTTGAAAAGCCACTGTAAAGGGCTGTGAGATTGTCTGACCGGCAGCTATTGGGAATGCTTTATCAATATAGGCAAATTGGACAAAAGTGGTATCCATAAACAGGTGGCGCGGAATTGAACCTATCGCTTCAAGGACTTTCTCATCGGTTATCCCCTTCTGCCTGATCTCCTCAACAAGTTTGCGTCGCATCCCCTGATGCATAAAAGAATCATCTATCCTGGCCATTTTCTGTAAGTTATAGCATATTGAAATTTCCCGGTATTGAGAGTTGTCAATGCACAAAATTATCATAAAATCGGGCTTTGTCAACAAAAGACGGTTGATAAAAACAATTCGTTACCTTACAACCCCATCAGGTATAAAACTATATTTGTTTCAGAATGTTAAGCACAGCAA
>CAIWKC010000246.1 GCA_903913145.1 uncultured Gallionellaceae bacterium
CCATTTAAAGTTATATTCTCCTGAATCTAATTGAGTGCACGTACAGTTATTTAAGTAACCTACAGGAACCAAAAGTGTATATAAAAGGTACGTTGGAAGAAGTCTTGGTTCTGTCTCGAAAGGCTGGCAGGGAAATAATGAGTGTTTATACGGCGAACGCGTTGACTCAACAGAGCAAATCAGATGGGTCGCCTCTTACTGAAGCTGATATGGCTTCTCATAATATTATTGTGAAAGGATTGCAGCGTTTAACACCTGACTTGCCAGTGCTGTCAGAAGAGGCGGCGGGCATAAGTTATAATGTGCGGAAGAATTGGAACCGATTTTGGTTAGTTGACCCACTGGATGGAACCAAAGAATTTCTTAAGCGAAATGGTGAATTTACGGTCAATATTGCCTTAATCGAAAACGGTAGACCTATTTTTGGTGTTGTTCACGCGCCGGCACTGGGGGTGAGTTATTGGGCTGAACAAGGTCGAGGAGCATATAAACAGATAGGCGATGAAGTTGCCGTAGCCATCAAAGTTGAGCAATGCTCAACAAGAGAGGCACTCAGAATTGTGGGTAGCCGTTCACACGCTGATCCTAGGCAGGATGATTTGCTGGCCCATCTTGGGGGGGAGAATTTAAGAGCATAGGGAGCTCTCTTAAATTTTGCCTGGTAGCCGAAGGGAGTGCTCACATATATCCCAGACTTGGACCAACTATGGAATGGGACACCGCCGCGGCACATGCTATTGTGTTGGAATCAGGTGGCATTATTTGTGATCAATTCGGTAAAGAATTGAGTTACAACAAGGAAGACCTGCACAATCCACCGTTTGTTGTCATGTCGCTTGGGGATAAAAAACTGAGATCTCAGATCATGTCTTGGAATTGGTAAGTTGCAAACTAGCTCACTGAACAGAATACATATTATGAATATCAAAAAACAAAATCTGCTCGAAGCTCAATCTATTGAAATCATCCGGGAAGCTTTCGCGACATCAAAAAATCCGGTAATGATGTATTCAATTGGTAAAGACTCTTCAGTAATGTTGCATTTGGCACGCAAGGCATTTTGGCCAGCCTCGCCACCGTTTCCATTGTTGCATGTAGATACGACTTGGAAGTTTCGAGAAATGATTAAGTTCCGTGACAAAATGGTTGCGGAATCAGGAGTGGAATTGCGTGTGCACGTAAATAAAGTTGCACAGCAAGAAGGCATATCTCCATTTGTGCATGGATCGGAACGATATACTGACCGTATGAAGACAGAGGCACTCAAGCAGGCACTTGACGCGGGTGGCTATGATCTAATTTTTGGTGGCGCGCGTCGCGACGAAGAAAAATCGCGTGCTAAGGAGCGGGTTTTTTCGTTTCGTTCACCCGGGCATCGTTGGGACCCCAAGGCGCAGCGCCCTGAATTATGGAATTTGTACAATACCCGCATTAACCCCGGTGAGACCATTCGAGTGTTCCCTCTTTCGAATTGGACAGAATCTGATATTTGGCAATATATAGCTGCCGAAAATATTCCGATTGTCCCCCTTTACTTTGCTGCAAAGAGGCCTGTAGTAAAACGTGGTGGTCAGTGGCTTATGGTGGATGATGATCGATTTCCGCTTGAACAAAATGAGCAACCGGAAATGAGGCTTGTGCGTTTTCGCACACTAGGCTGTTACCCTTTAACAGCAGCAATAGAGAGCGATGCAGACACACTGGAAAAAATTATTGATGAAACCTTGGCTGCTAGATCATCCGAAAGGCAGGGGCGTTTAATCGATCAAGATGGCGCGGGTTCGATGGAACGCAAGAAACAAGAGGGGTATTTCTGATGCTGGATGCATTACGTTTTATTACTTGCGGCAGCGTAGACGACGGCAAGTCGACTCTGATCGGGCGGCTTCTTTACGAGTCGAAGCAGATTTTTGATGATCATTTGCAGGAATTGGAACGAGCTTCCGGAAAGTACGGTACGCAAGGTGAGGAATTAGATTTGGCGTTGCTTGTTGATGGGTTGCAAGCAGAGAGAGAGCAGGGAATTACAATTGATGTGGCTTA
>CAIWKC010000247.1 GCA_903913145.1 uncultured Gallionellaceae bacterium
AAACATGGAATTTGTCTCCTCGCCCCCTTAAAAAATTGAGAAGCAGCCTTAAATCAGTGCACGCTTTAACAATTCGACCACCAGTAGAAAGGTAATATGCATCAGCACTTCGATATTTCCCCAGAAGAAACTAAACGCGCAAAATGGCCGCACGAAATTTTCTTGATCAATTTGATCGTTAATCATGTTTTTGTATTTCTCGCGACGGTCTCAGTGGTGAAGACTTTTCCGCTGATGCCGCTGTTGATTCCCACAATTTCATGTTGCATCATCGGCTACATTCTTGTTAAGTCCAGACAAGTAGCCGCCAGCAACGAGATCTGGTTCGTCAAGTCTCACTGGCAAATATGCGCCAGAAGAAATCGCTTTTTCTTGATCTTGCTTTCTGTTCCCTGCGCAGTTACAGCTATCGGACTGTCGCTGGCAAAGATGTTTGGTTGGTCGAAAATACCGACCATCGCGCTTATCGGTGGTGTGGGCTTGTTGCCGTTTATGGTGTCATTGCTGGTTCTTATCGTTTTGGGTAATGAATCAGTGCATATGGCACGCTCCGGTAATCTGCCAAAAAGATTTGTCGAACTCAACCCAAATCCGCAAGCGGAATCCGCCCAGTAAATTAACTCAAACGACAAAAAATAATGGAACGTAAAATTTATTGGGGCGCAGCAATTGTTTCGGTGTTGATCTTTGGTGCAACTTTTTTCATGAAGGGCTCCCCCGTAGAAAAAACTGACTTCCCCTGGAATATTGAACATCCAACTGTCGATACCAGTCGAATATTTGGTCTCACTTTAGGGCTGAGCAACACCAACGATGCCGAACAACGTTTCAAGGAAGAAGCTAAACCAATTTTGTTTAAGTCTTCCAGCGGCCAACTGTCAGTCGAGGTTTTTTTTGAAGAAGTTCGTTTGGCCGATTTAAAAGCGCGGATCGTGTTAAGTATCGACGTTCCGAAAGCGGATCTGCAAAGCATGTATGAGCGCGGGTTGCGTATGAATGCCACCGGTAGCGGAAAAGAAATAACGCTGACTACGGATGATGTTGGCAGAGTGCTTGCCATGCCGATCAGCAGCATGACCTACATGCCCAGTGTTCGCCTTGAGGATGCAATTTTCGCAAAACGTTTTGGTCAACCAGCGCAGCGCATCCGGGAAAAGAAAAGCGGCGCGGTACACTGGTTATATCCGCAACAAGGTTTGGATATTACGTTGGGCGGCAGTGAAAAACCGTTACTGCAATATGTTTCACCCAAGGATTTTGACAGGCTGACTCAACCGTTATTAGCCGAGGGCGAAGTAGTTAAATAATCCCTTCTTGGAATCGTCAAGAACATCATTCCGTCATTCCCGCGCAGGCGGGAATCCAGTGGGTTTAAACAAAATGCATTTTTGTTTTGCTGGATTCCCGCCTGCGCGGGAATGACGGACTAATGGAAAATCCGGGTTTAATTATTCCCCATCAAATAATGTAACAAGTCACAACGTTCAACCGCTATTTTCCAATAAAAATAATTTGTCATTTCCGCCCTTCGACTGAGACCGGCAATGGCATCAGCCAATTCGCCGGCGATCCCCCGGTGGGGAGAGCAAAGCGAGGGGGCGAAGCCGTGCAAATTCAATACTCCGCTAAAGAGTGGGCATTTATCTTCCCTCTCCCAGCTGTCACATCATCTTGTCATCGTCATCATCTAAAAGTATGCGACTGGCATTGCCTTCCATATCTTCATACTGTCCTTTTTTAACAGCCCAAATCAGTACTGCGAAAAAAAAGAGACCTAAAATCGTCATTCCGGGAATCAAGCTAAAAATTACATCCATAATATCCCCTAACGTTTTTCATTTTTAAACAAGTTGCGAATGAGTGCCGCATTGCCAATGACGACCAGTGAGCTTATCGGCATGGTGATCGCGGCCACCAGCGGGTTGACTTTTGCCATCATTGCCAAGGGTACCATGATAGCGTTGTAGACAAAAGAAAGCCCGATATTTTGTTTGACGGTTCGCAATGTACGCTGTGATAACAAGGTGGCGAGGCGCACTTTATCAAGTTCATTGTGCATCAAAACAATATCTGCGCTTTCTACCGACACATCTGTTCCGGAGCCCAGTGCTATGCCTACATCTGCCCTGATCAATGCCGGCGCATCATTAATGCCATCGCCCACCATGGCGACAATAGCGCCTTGCTGTTGCAAGTGCTGAATGACTTGATCTTTGTCTTGTGGCAGCACTTCGGCAATAACTTCCATTCCGCCCAATTGCCGCGCAATAGCCTCAGCCACAGGCTTGCGATCACCGCTCAGCAAGGTCATGCTAATACCTGCCTTGCGCAGCTCATCGACCAGCTTTTGCGCATCACCGCGTAATTTATCTGCCAGAGCGAACACGGCGACATGGTCGCCTCCTATTGCGCAATGAACGCAGGTCATCGATTGAGACTCCAGTTGATTCACCTGCGATTGCAACGTTGTTTTTAGCGTAATACTGTTGCGCGCTAACCATTCTGCACTTCCCAATAGTATATTTTTTCCATCCACCCTTGCGCTGACACCCAAGCCGGCAGTTGCCTGAAAGTCTTGCACGTCGACATCGAGGAAATTCAATTGGCGCGCGCTAGCCTCTGCAGTAATCGCTTTGGCCACGCTATGTTCACTGTAGCGTTCTACTGCACCCGCACTTCGAATGATGTCCTTTGAATCAATTTTTGAGTCTGCATGGAAATAGGCAACACTCATCTTGCCTTCGGTCAGCGTACCGGTTTTATCGAAAACAAAATGCGTCACTTTGGACAATGTTTCCAGCACCAAACCATTTTTGATCAATATGCCATGTTTGGCACCCAGACCCGAGGCCACGGCAATTGACATCGGTGTTGCCATTCCAAGTGCACAAGGACAGGTGATAATCAACACCGACGTCGCCGCCATAAGTGCGATTTGAAAGTTATGTGTGTTCCAGATAAAGAAAGTCAGCGAAGCACAAATCAAGGTGACCAGAACAAACCACGGAACGATGGTATCTGCCAAGCGTTGTATCGGTGCTTTGGAGGTTTGAGCTTCTTCCACGAGCCGGATAATTTTCGCCAAAGTTGAATTCTGGAAGGTCGAGCCTACTTTCACCAACAACGCGCCATTCGTATTCACTGTGCCAGCCGATACCTGTGCGCCGACTGCTTTAGTGACAGGCGCAGATTCGCCACTCAACATGGACTCATCAACTGCACTGACACCTTCCAGCACGATTCCGTCTACCGGAACTTTACAGCCGGGTTTGATGAGTACATGATCGCCAAGTTGTACGCCACGGATCAAGGTGATGATTTCTTTTCCTTCTTGCATCACCGTTGCAACACGCGGCTGCAATTCCATCAGGCGATTGGTTGCAGAAACTGCCTGATGGCGGAACATACCTTCAAGATAACGTCCGACCAGAATGACAAAAATCAGGTTTGTAACGGTATCAAAATATACTTCGCCGATTTTGTTCGCGGTCACCGTGATATAGGTTGAATACAAATAGGTCACGCTCAAGCCGATTGCGATTGGCAAGTCCATCGTTAATCTGCCGGCGCGCAAACCGCCAAGGGCTCCGCGATAAAATGGGTATCCCGCATAGAGCAAAGTCGGGGTGGATAATATCCAGCCCATCCAGTGAAAAAATTCACGAAATTCACCTTTGTCTGCGCCGCTATATAAGGCAATGGAAATCCAAATCAAGTTCATCATTGCAAAGCCGGCGAAGAACAACCGGTAGAGCATTTTGCGATTGATATTGTTGAGCACCCCTTCCGCATTTTCCGGATCATAGGGCACTGCTGAGTAACCTATTCTGGTGAACTCACGTATCAAATCCGACAACTTCACTCGTTTGCTATCCCAACGCAGATGAACTCGTTTGCTGGTCAAATTTACATTGACTGCTTCCACTCCGGTGACACGCTGCAGACCGCGCTCGATGAGCCACACACAGGCGGCACAATGAATACCCTCGACCAGCAAGTGTATGTCGCGCACATCGCCTGATGAAGTGATGAATTCCTGTTGCACCTCGTCAATATCATAAATTTCAATATCTTTGGGCGGCGGGGGTGGGGGTGCCAGAAGCACTCCCTCCGGCGTGCGCTGGTAATACCCTTGCAGACCTGATTCAAAAATAGCAACACAAACCGCCTGGCAGCCTAAGCAGCAAAAGTGCCGCTCTGCTGCGTCAAGTTGAGTGTGATAATTTGCTTCTGAGGGTACGGGTAATCCGCAATGAAAACAATCACCAGTAATGAGTTTGCCGGATTGGGGCATCGATGTGAATTTCAGTTTGCCCGGAGAGCTTCAGAAACCAACAACTTATTGCTCTCTACTTCAAAATCTTCTTTTCCGCGATTAACATGAATACGCAACTCCCAATATCCCTTGAGTGGAAAGCTGATAAAACCCTGATAGTTTCCTGAAGAGACTTCTTTGAAGGGTACCGCGAAATCCTTGTCCGCGTTCGAAGGACGGTAAGCGACCACTTGCATTTCACCACTCACCGGCACACCTTGACGATCTGCCACGGAAATTTCAAAGGTAGCAGGAACAGCCACAACAACCGATTTAGGCAGCTTGACAGAGGTTTGCCAGGCCAGGGCATTGTGCGCTTCGATATCACCAATTGTCTCCTGATCAGATTTGCGATCTCTGGTGCTGTATTCGTGATCGACAAGGGTGGACTGCCGGTGCAAGGCATACCAGATCAGAACAGCGTTCACCAATACCGCTGTAGCAACCACGCCCAACATGCCGACGAACCATGGGTTTTGCCAACTTTTTTTATTTTTCTGTGAGAGCATATTTTGATCCTTTTATGTTTTATTAATCGGGTTTTGGGCCGTTAAACTTTGAGCGATACTCTGCCGAGACGGAGGGATCTTCCGCGCTTTGAATGCGGAATTCTATTGGTGTCACTTCGTGCTTAACGTTCGCTCCGGGGGCTTTGACGAAAATCGTGAACGAAGTACCGCGTCCATGGTGAGTCAATAATGGCTGCTCGGCACCAAGGATAATTTGTCCCGCCACGCCGTCTTCTGCCAGCACATTAACAAACATGTCTTTATCTGTTTTGTTGACGACTTTGAATTCGTATTTGTTCTCTATCGAGCCGTCACTCTCGGTGATAAATAAGGGCTGACGTTCTGGTATCACCCTGAGAGTCAGTGCGCCAAGATGGGTCAGACCATAGATGATGCCGCATAAGGCGAGGACAATGATATTGATGTAAACTAAAGTACGCGGATGCTGATGCAACTTTTTAACGGGTTTGCCTTCGATCTCATCGAGCGAGGCATAGCGTATTAATCCGCGTGGCCTGCCTACCTTGTCCATGATCGAATCACAGGCATCCAGACATAGCCCACAAGTAATACAGCCTAACTGCTGCCCTTCCCGAATATCCACACCGGTTGGACAGACCTGAACACATTGATAACAGTCTATGCAATCACCGCTTTTTTGCGCATCTGGAGCCTGCCCAGCATCGCGACGAATTTTGCCAGGAGGATCACCTCGTTTAACATCATATGTTGGCATGATGCTCTGGCTATCGGTCATCACTCCCTGTATACGCGCATAAGGACACAGCCAGAAGCAAGTTTGTTCGCGTAAAAAACCGGCCAGAACATAAGTTCCAGCTGTGAACATCGCAAGCGTTACCCAACCAACCATGGGCAACCGGAAGTTGAGTAGATTATGCCAATAATCAAAGGAATCAACGAACCAGCTTGAGAAACTAATACCTGTCAATACAGCAATCATCAGCCACAATGAATGCTTGAATAATTTAAGACGTACTTTTGTAAAGCTCCAGGGGGCTTTATCCAATTTGACCCGCTGCGGTGGTTTCCCTTCAATCTTTTCTTCTATCCAGGTAAACAAATCTGTCCACACGGTCTGAAAACAAAAATAGCCGCAAAATACGCGTGAAGCAACAGAAGTAACCGCAAAAAGTGTCATTGCCAACAACAGTAGCAGGAGCGACAACATCCAGATATCCTGGGGCAATACCGTTATATTGAAAAAATGAAATTGACGGTTGCCAATGTCAAAGAGTATCGCTTGCTTACCGTTCCAGCGCAGAAATGGCCCGATGAAGAAAATGATCCATAACGAACCGGTAATGTATTTCAGATTACGGAAAAATCCAGGAATGCGTTTGGCATGGATGGTTTTCTCGCCGAGATTGACACTCCAGGTTTCAAATTCCTGGTAGATTTCAGTGACGTTACCCGCATCTTTTTGATCAGTATTATTTGACACCAATATCCTCCTACATCCAGACTACGCACTGAGCCAAGCTGTCGTCCTTGGCTTACAACTGAATTAAACCCGGATAGTTCATTAGAAATATAGCCGTTATTTATCTGGCGATTCATTGGGCTGAAATAGCCCGATAAACCAGCCTCCCACAACGATGCATGGCCTAATGAACAATAAGGGTTAAAAAGCCTATTCTAATAACCGTCTTTGAGTATCGGTCTTTTAGCGCTTGCTAATATACTAACATTAAAAAAAGAGGAGGTCGCAACCCCCTCCTTCATGCATCTATACGCTGCTACTAATTATCTTTGCTTTTGGTTGCGTTTCTATACAACATATATAACAGCCAAATCACAACTGCGGCGCTCCCTGCCACAGAAATAATTACACCCCAAAACACCATATCGTGACCCATCTGCATTCTCCTTATATTAATTGGCCTGCAGAGATTTGCTCCCTGCAGACATACAGATTACTTTGCCGCTTTTGCTGGAGCAGCAGTTTCCGCAGGAACCGCAGCTGGAGGCGTTTCAGCTTGGCCACCGCCAAATTTGTAAACGTATACCGCCAATTTCTTGATATCCGACTCACTCAATTTGCCGGCCTCTTTGAAGTTAGGCATGATAGCGATACGTGCCTTGGGGTCACCGGAATTTACACCGTAAGCTATAGTGCGCTTAACACCTTCCAATGATCCATCAAAACGCCAAATTTTATCAGTCAGATTGGCAGAGCCCATTGCTTGCATGCCCTTTGCATCCGCGCCATGACAGCCGACACAGTCACTACTCATGAACACGGCCTTGCCGGCAGCTTCTGAATCACCACGACCTTCGCTCAACGCGATGACGTATTTGGCCACATCGTCAATTTGCTGTTCAGACAAGGTATCATGGTGTGCAACCATCATGCCTTGGCGTCCGCCCGTGATCGTCGTGTGAATATCACTGATCTTACCGCCATACAGCCAGTCATCGTCATTTAATACCGGGGCAAACAAACCATCTTTTTTGCTCTTGACGCCGACACCGTTCGTACCATGACACCCGGCGCAGTTATCTCCGAACAATACTTTGCCCGATCGTTTGACGTATTCTGTCAGATCGTTATCAGCCAAAATAGCTGCTGGCGTCAAATCTTTCAGCTTGTTTTCATACTTGCCGCGTACCGCATCCACTTCACCCGTGTCAGCTTCCATTTCTCTGATTGCCGACCAATTGCCGACGCCCTTGAAATAACTGTTGGCGGCAGGAAGCGGAACGGACGGATAGTACAACCAATAAACTACTACCCAGATCGCGCTGGCTGCCAAGCCCAACATCCACCACCTCGGCGGTTGATTGGTAAAGTCAGCCAAGTCTTCATCCCACACATGACCTGTGGTCGTCGCGCCTGATACTTCGTCGTGTTTTTCACTCATCTTTTTTCTCCCACATTGATATGGTCGTCGTCATCCAGCGCCATGTTGCGCTGGGATTCAAACGCTTCTTTGTTGGCAGGACGGAATACCATGACATAGGAGTAAATCATGCCAATGAACACTGCCACGGCAAGAAACACACCGAGCCAGTCATTCGTCGTCATAGACTCCACGTCCATGCCCAAGTATCCCATCAGCTTAATCACGGTAATTCACACCTTCTGTGAATTTGATGTGATTGCCCAATCCTTGCAGATATGCAATGACTGCATCCATTTCTGTCTTCCCGTCTACTTCAGCTTTCGCGCTGGCGATATCAGCATCGGTGTATGGAGCAGGATAGAAAGGCATTTTGCGCATTACCTTCATCGTGTCGGCAACGTTGCCCGCGTCCACTTTGGCATTGTCCAGCCAGAAGAAGTTCGGCATAACGGACTCAGGCACTACGTCACGCGGATGGCCCAGATGGCGGCGTTGCCACTCATCCGAATACTTGCCGCCGACTCGAGCCAAATCCGGACCCGTACGCTTGGATCCCCATTGGAATGGATGGTCATACATCGACTCAGACGAAACCGAATAGTGGCCGTAACGATCTTTCTCGTCACGGAATGGCCGTATCATCTGCGAGTGGCACAAGTAGCAGCCTTCGCGGATATAAATAGAACGGCCAGCCAATTCAAGCGGTTTATAAGGACGCACGCCATCACCCGGCTTCCAGTCATCCAGCGTTTGGCCCGCTTTACGATCCCAAACTATTGGCGCTGTATCGCCTGCACTTTTCTGTGATGCCTTCACATTGGGTGACAAGTGAGTCATGGTGGTATCGAGATAAAATAATGGCACAATTTCCACAATACCCGCGACTGCCACTGCTACGGCGACGAAAATAAACAACAAGACAGTACTGCGTTCGATTTTGTCCTGTAATTTGGTTGAATAAATCTTGTCATGATCAGACATGTCTTACTCCTTATGCATTAGCCGGAACGGGGGAAGCACTGCGCGAAGCACTTGCTTGACGCACTGTCATCACCACGTTATACAACATGATCCAGGCACCCAGGTTATAAATTATGCCGCCGATAGCACGCATCGCGTAGTAAGGATGCATAGCGGAAACAGATTCAACGAAGGTATAGGTCAATGCACCGTATTCGTCATAATCACGCCACATCAAACCTTGCATAATTCCAGACACCCACATGGCCACGACGTAGACAACTGCACCGATTGTTGCCAGCCAGAAGTGAACATTGACCAAGCTGTCGGAATACATTTCAGTTTTCCAGAGCTTTTTCACCATGTGATAAATCGCGCCCATGGAAACCATCGCCACCCAACCCAGTGCTCCAGAGTGAACGTGACCGATAGTCCAGTCAGTGTAGTGCGAAAGCGCATTCACTGTTTTGATGGACATTACCGGACCTTCAAAGGTTGACATCGCGTAGAACGCAAGGGAAACAACAAGGAAGCGCAGGATGTAGTCAGTGCGCAGACGATCCCAGGCACCGGACAAAGTCATCATACCGTTCATTGCACCACCCCACGACGGGATGATCATCGCCAGTGAGATTGCGGCACCAAGTGAGCCGGTCCAGTCGGGCAATGCTGTGTATTGCAAATGGTGAGCGCCCAGCCAAACATAGCCGAAAGTCAACGACCAAAAGTGCAACACGGACAAGCGATATGAGAATACAGGACGATTAGCTTGCTTGGGAACGAAGTAATACATGATTCCCAAAAAGCCCGCAGTCAGATAGAAGCCCACCGCATTGTGACCCCACCACCATTGAATCATGGCGTCTTGAACACCTGAATAAATGGAGAAAGATTGGGTCAAACTGACAGGAATAGCCATGCTGTTCACAACATGCAGATAAGTGATCATGACGATCATGCTCATCGTAAACCAGTTTGACACGTAGATATGCGAAGTCTTGCGAATCGATACTGTCATGATGTGGTTGAAACCAAAGGCCAACCAGACAATCGCAATCATGATATCAATCGGCCATTCAAGTTCTGCGTATTCCTTGCCTTGGGTAATTCCCAGTGGCAACGTAATAACAGCCAGAATAATGATCAGGTTCCAACCCCAAAAGGTGAACCAAGCCAGACCGTTGCTCCAAAGTTTTGTCGCACCAGTACGTTGAACTATGTAATAGCCCGTTGACATCAATGTACAGCCGCCAAACGCAAAAATAACAGCGTTAGTATGCAGAGGCCGCAATCTTCCAAACGTAATGTATGACAAATCAAAATTCAGAAACGGCCACGCTAATTCAGACGCAACGTACACGCCGATCAGCGTTCCAACAACCAAATAAACAACAGCCATGATGGTAAACCATCTGACCACCTCCATATCGTACTTAACCGGTATCGCTGGTGATGTTTCCACAACTACTCCCCTCAAAGGCAAAGTTTTCAAATACAGTGATATTTACGTTTACGCCAGAAATTCAAGGAGCAATGTAAATAGCACCTCCCTTATTACGGTATTTAATGCAATAAAGCCATGCAATAAAAACTTTTATACAAAACTTACTAATTACCGAAAACCTATGCATTTCTATTTTTATTATGGTGGCATTTCTCGAAAATCACTCAGTTTCAGTTACCCATTTAATGATTCCGAAACTTGAGGCTGAGAATGACCAAATATTTACGAACCATACAATCCATAAATATTATGACAATCTTCCCTAAATCAAACGCAAATTAAAAACCACACTAAGTTGTACCGCCGCGCATCGTATTGACGGGCGAACACATTGTCAAGTTTTGTAAATTTCACGCTCTCATTGCTTTTGAATTAGTCTTTTAAATCAATTAATAGCAACCAATAACTTGATGTCATTAGTCAACAATTCAACTCGCTGACCATAAGGCGAACGCAGCAAAGGATGCCCCTGGTGACCAATCAAAAATGTGCCATCGGAATGGTCTAAGGTGTATTCGCCATACTTGTTAGATTGCTTACTAAAGACAACCCCAAAGGCCTTTGCCGCTTGCGCTGTGGCCTGAGTATCTCCACGCAAGCTCAAAAAAGTGGGATCAAAAGAAGTGATGTATTTCGCCAGCAATTCAGGTGTGTCATGCTCCGGATCAAGGGTAACAAAAAGAACTTGTATGCGCTCTGCATGTTTACCTAACTGCCGCATCACTTGTGCTAAATCTGCCAGGGTAGTAGGACACACCTCGGGGCAATGGGTATAGCCAAAAAAAAGAACGACCACCTTTCCGCTGAAATCTTCGAGACTGCGCAATTTACCATTATGGTCGGTTAGATGAAAATCTGCTTTTGCAAGCTGCCAGGAAACATCTACCGCATGATATGGGGAGGGCAAATTCGGCTCTCCGCAAGCAGTGATCGAGACTAAAAACATCAGCAAAGAAATTCTATACAGCCACATGACAACTACCCGACCATCCATTCATCGCAAAAACATAACCTAC
>CAIWKC010000248.1 GCA_903913145.1 uncultured Gallionellaceae bacterium
ATTCTTGGGAATACTCTAAGGGATAAAGTTAATTAAAAGGAGCGCTTATTCTAGTGTTACGCACGCATTACCCAGCATGGCTTTCAATCGTGCCAATTTTGCTTTGCCTTCGTCTTTACTTATTTCCGGGGCATTGCCTGTGGCAACAGCACCGGCAAATATCACATCACCTTCGGGAAGTTCTTTGATAAAGCGGCTGGGTTCGCAGGTCGACCATTCTTTACCTCTTTTGCGTTTAATACAATAACTGATATGCAGTGAACGTTGCGCACGAGTAATGCCGACATACATAAGCCGGCGTTCTTCTTCTATTTGTTCAGGGGCTTCGCTACGTTCATGCGGCAATATCCCTTCTTCCACGCCGACCAGATAGACGTGCCCAAACTCAAGCCCTTTTGCGGCGTGAAGTGTAGAGAGTGACACCGCATCGATTTCTTCTTCGCGAGACTCGAGCAAGTTCATTAGGGCTATGGTCTGTGTCATTTCCAAAAGCGTTTTGCTATCGGCTTCTGATTTTCTATTAATCCAACCCACAAAATCGCTTACATTCGACCATTTGGTTTCTGCCTGGCGTGGATCGTGGCTGTCAAAAAGCCAGGTTTCATAATCTATTGCGCTCATCAGATCGGCTAGCACTGGGGCGCATTCTTCCTTTGCGGCGCGTGCTTCCATACGATTAATAAAATTACAGAAGGTTGTCAGTTCTTCATGTTGCCTTGAGGGTAGTTGTTCTTCCATCGGGCCTTCGAAGGCTGCTTCGAAAAGGCTAATGTTGCGACTCCCCGCATAGGTTGCCAATTTTTCCAGCGTGCCGTTACCGACTCCTCGTTTTGGGGTTGTCACGGCACGAATGAAAGCCGGGTCATCATCGGAGTTTGCGATTAGTCGCAAGTATGCAACCAGGTCTTTTATTTCAGCGCGTTCAAAAAATGAGGTGCCGCCACTGACCGTATAAGGAATATTTTGAAGTCTAAGTTGTTCCTCAAATACTCTCGATAAGTGATTGCTTCTATAGAGAATAGCATAGTCAGAAAACCGTGTTTTATGCTCAAATTTGTGAGCCGTCAGTCGTAACACAACTGACTCTGCTTCATTATCATCATCTTTGGCTGCGAAGACTCTGACTTGGTCTCCTAGCCCATGATCACTCCAAAGTTTCTTTTCAAAGAGCTTGGTATTGTTTTTGATCAAGTGGTTGGCACTGTGCAGAATTCGCTTTGATGAGCGGTAATTCTGTTCCAACTTGATGACGCGCAAATTGGTGTAATCTTCTTGCAGGTTATGCAAGTTGGCCGTACTGGCACCTCGCCAAGCGTAGATAGCCTGGTCATCATCTCCCACAACCGTAACTGCCGCGCGGTTGCCTGCCAGTAGGCGCATCATTTGGTACTGACAATTATTGGTGTCTTGATATTCGTCGATTAACAAGTAACGTAAACGTTGCTGCCAGCGAAGCAAGGCTTCTGGATATCCTTGAAACAAATCAACAGGCAGACGAATAAGGTCGTCGAAATCCACTGCTTGGTATGCACGCAAAGTTTCCTGATAGCGTGAATAGAGCAGGGCGATACGCTGCTCTGCTTCACTATCAACCAAACTTTGTGCTTGTTCCGGTGACACGAAGTTGGCTTTCCAGTTGGACATCATGCTTTGGGCCATACGAATATCCTGCTTGTCAGGAGAGCCAATCAGTTCACCGATGATTTTTGCCGTATCAGCAGAATCCATTATTGAGAATTGCTTTTTATATCCAAGCAACGCAGCTTCTTCACGCAGTATTTGCATACCCAAAGCATGAAAAGTGCAAATGGTCATTCCTTTGGCACTGCCACCAGTCAGAATTTTACTGACGCGTTCGCGCATTTCATTTGCAGTTTTATTGGTAAAAGTGATTGCTGCCAAATTACGTGCCGAGTAACCACATTGTTCAACCAAGTACGCGAGTTTATGGACAATTACCCGAGTCTTTCCGCTGCCTGCACCAGCCAGAACAAGCAGGGGGCCATCTAAATAGGTGATGGCTTCTCGTTGTGCAGGATTGAGTTTACTTAGCATTTAGAACAATTACTGCAATTTGACATAATATACATTATGCGTATTTGGGATGGATTGGACTCGGAACGGTTCGCGGCATAGTTTCGCATTTTACATCAGTGAGTTTATCGGGCGCACCCTTTCCGTGATCGCTGCCCGAGTTGAAAAGTATGGGTTCTATGTAATACCCGTACTTTATCCCCCATGGGGGAAGGCTAAACAGGTACAAAAACACCCTTGCGGCCTGTTTGTGCATAGATTGGCACGATTATTAACGCCAAAAACAACTGTTCCACCTTTGCAGCTTGCAATCCCCCATGCCCCGACAAGATTCCAAGGAGGATGCCATGAGTGAAATTTTTAACTTTGAAAAGTCCCCGATCGAAGAATTGCGCGACCTGCTGCCGGGAACTGAAGGTTTTGACTTTGGCACTAGCCCGCATGGGCTGACTGCCGACAACCTCGAAGGCACA
>CAIWKC010000249.1 GCA_903913145.1 uncultured Gallionellaceae bacterium
CAATTTTTTACTTCGCAGTGTTTCAATGATTTCTGCAATCACAGCGGGATCGTCAATGGTTGAAGGCACGGTATATTCCTGGCCGTTGACAATTTTATACAAAGTCTTGCGCAATGTTTTTCCTGAACGGGTCTTGGGTAAACGCGACAAAATAACCGTGTCCTTGTAACATGTGATTGCCCCAATACTTTCGCGGACTCGGGCGATTAACTGTTTTTGCAAATCTTCTTCAGTAATCGTTGCACCTGACTTTAGTACCACTAGTCCCATTGGAACCTGACCCTTGAGATCATCATCGCGTGCGATAACGGCACATTCTGCCACCTCTGGGTGAGTTGCGACGACTTCTTCAATCTCTCCAGTGGACATTCTGTGGCCTGCGACATTAATAACATCATCTACCCGACCCATGACGAACACATACCCATCATTGTCAATGTAACCGCCGTCGCCACTGGTGTAATAACCCGGCAGAAATTGCAGATAGCTATCGCGGAATTTATTTTTGTCGCCCCATACTTGGTTTAAACATGAGGGAGGTAACGGCAACTTGATTGCAATGTAACCTTGAGTTCCATTTGGAACTTGAACGCCATTTTCATCAAGTATCTGAACATTGAAACCAGGTACGGGCATAGTGGATGAACCGGACTTTATCGGCATGGGTTCCACGCCCTGCAAATTGGCCGTTATTGCCCAACCCGTTTCAGTTTGCCACCAGTGGTCGACCACTGGCTTACCGCTGATTTCGCTGAGCCAAGCTTCTGTCGGAGGATCAAGCCGTTCTCCGGCAGAGAAAATGGCCTGCAGTTTGCTCAGGTCATATGGCTTCATGAGCAGCGCTTGCGGGTCTTCTTTCTTGACCGCGCGGAAAGCAGTTGGCGCTGTGAACAATACCTTCACGCCATATTCCGCGCATACGCGCCAAAGTGCGCCTGCATCCGGTGTCATGATTGGCTTGCCTTCGTATACTACGGTAGCACAACCTTGTAACAGCGGTGCATACACAATGTAAGAGTGACCGACTACCCAGCCCACATCCGACGAAGCCCAGAATACATCGCCCGGCTTGACGTTGTAGATTGCATTCATGCTGTATTTGAGTGCGACTGCATGACCACCATTTTCGCGTACCACACCTTTGGGTTTGCCGGTAGTGCCGGAGGTATAAAGAATGTAAAGCGGGTCACTGCCTTTTACCGGTGTACAAGCAGCTGGCTTGGCTTTGGCTAACAAAAAAGTCCAATCGTAATCGCGGCCTTCAATCAGTGACGCAATGGCTTGCGGGCGCTGAAAAATAACGCAGCTTTGTGGTTTGTGTTTGGCTAGATCAATCGCTTTGTCGAGTAGCGGTTTGTATTCGATTACGCGTTTGATCTCAATTCCACATGAAGCGGTGAGAATGACTTTCGGAGTGGCATCATCAATACGTAAAGCCAACTCGGGAGGTGCAAAACCGCCGAATACTACCGAATGAATCGCGCCTAGACGCGCCACTGCCAACATGGCGATCACCGCTTCAGGAATCATCGGCATGTAGATGATCACGCGGTCGCCTTTTACTACACCCAAGTCAGTCAACATGCCGGCTGTTTTAGCTACCGTATCTGTCAATTCAGAGAAGGTATAACGAGCCTTGGTATTCGTGACAGGCGAGTCAAAAATGAGCGCAGTATTGTTTCCGCGTCCTGCTTTGACATGATGATCCAGTGCCATATAAGCAGTATTCATCTCGCCATCTGCAAACCAATAGCCTATGCCATCTTCGTCGCGGGACAAAATTGTTTGCGGAAATTTAAACCAGTCCAAATCTTCAGCTTGCTTACCCCAAAAACCTTCCGGATCATTCATCGAACGATCATATTCTGTTTTGTAACTCATGTTTTACTCCTCTGATTATTTAACCCATTCCCGATCCGACGCTTGTCAAGAAAGGGAATCCGGAACGAAACGACCTCTTTTTCCTCCTCTGACGGGAGGATTTTCTTCTAAAACTAATATCAAAAACTGTCGCCGGGAATGCGTACCCAGCCTTCCATCAGCACGCGCGCGCTGCGGCTCATGGTGACTTTTTCAACTTTCCAGTCGCCACTCTTATTGCTTGCGGCTGCGCCGACTTTCAATGTGCCGGATGGATGTCCGAATGTCACCACATTACGTTCACCCCCACCCGCTGCCAGATTCACCAGTGTACCGGTAATCGCTGCTGCCGTGCCGATCGCAACCGCTGCTGTGCCCATCATGGCATGGTGCAGTTTGCCCATCGACAGGGCGCGCACCAGCAGATCGACTTCAGAAGCGCTGATCTTCTTGCCGCTTGATGCTACATAGTCGGCAGGTGGCGCAACAAAAGCGACCTTCGGGGTATGTTGGCGGGTTGCGGCTTCTTCAGGAGTTTTGATCAAACCCATGCGCAATGCGCCCGCCACGCGGATTTTCTCGAA
>CAIWKC010000250.1 GCA_903913145.1 uncultured Gallionellaceae bacterium
GGGGTAGCGGAATAATTATTTCCAATAGTGACTTTTCTTCTAATGAACTATATGGGTTAAACAGACTTCCCCGAAACCAATCTCAACTGCTTGCCACAACGTCTTGCCAACGCTTCATCGTGGGTAACCAATACCAAAGTTGTACCTTGGGCCAAGTTAAGTTCCAACATGAGCTCAATCACTTGACTTCCGGTTGCAGCATCCAGATTACCGGTAGGCTCATCGGCAAAGAGTATCTTGGGTTGGGTTACAAAGGCGCGCGCAAGTGCAACACGCTGCTGCTCTCCACCAGAAAGATGCTTGGGTAGATGGTGCGCACGATCACTCAAGCCAACGAGTTTTAATGCTTCAGCAGCACGTGGTCGAGCCGCTGAAACTCCGCGCAACTCCAGCGGCAACATGACATTTTCCAAGGCATTCAGTGCGGGTAATAATTGAAAAGACTGAAACACAAAACCTGCCAGTTCGCCGCGCAATTTTGCTCGGTCATCCTCATCCAATGCGAATAAGCTAGTGCCGTTCATTATTACTTTACCGCTGCTAGGCACATCCAGTCCGGCCAATAGTCCGAGTAATGTGGATTTGCCAGACCCGGATGCACCCACAATGGCAAGACTCTCACCTGCCTCAATTGAGAAAGAGACATCGTTCAAAATAGTAAGCGTTTGATTGCCGTTTAATACTTGCTTGGTTAACTGTATTGCCTGCAATATTGAAGACATGTCGCAAAATTCTCCAGAAATTACGATTGAAAATCCCTGAATTTTCTGGAATCAGGAAGTGTGGGCAACTATGGAAACAACCTAGTGGGTTAGCTGCAATCTTTCGATAAATACCAACAATTCATTTGCAGAATAGCGTTCTTTCTTATCCTTCGCCATCATCCGGTTCAAAACGGATTGCAAATGAAAATATCGTTGGGGGAGCTTGGGTACAGGTGCATGCAAATGTTTCTGCAAGACCTCATCAAGTGTATTACCCGGATACGGCTTCTCTCCGGTAAGGGCGTTGAAAAACACGGCACCCATACTATAAATATCGGTACTCTCATCCTCTTCATCTCCAAGCGCTTGTTCCGGGCTCATGAAATAAGGTGTGCCTGAAACATTGCTCGCTATCACTTTATTTCTCTGCTTATTAAGACGGCGCGCAACCCCGAAATCACCCAACACAGCCGAACCGTCATCACGCAACATAATATTTTCCGGTTTAATATCACGATGAACAATTCCTGCCTGATGGATTTCGACAAGTGCCTTTGCCATTTCATGCAGCACATTCCATGCCTTTTCTGATGTCATACCGTTGGTACCAATATGGTCCTTTAGTGTTCCCCCGGGCAAATATTCCATAAGAATAAATAATGCGTTATCTGTGACACCCTGATCATAAATTTGCAAAACGTTGGGATGTCGAATTTGCTCCAGCAAACCATATTCTTCGACAAAAGAGTACAACATGTCACTATCTTCCGAGACGCTACCATCGGCGAATTTCAGCGCAAGTTGCGCACCATCAAGCAAACGTTCAACCAGAAACACACTTGACATACCGCCTCTGCCTACGGCACGCAAAAAACGATAACCCGGGATAGTTGGAAACTTGGCTATTCCTTTCACTCCTGCCGCACTATTGAGAACAGGATCAAGCTCCAAATAGCTTGCCTCGCGACTACCACGTTGTAATACGAGTGTATTATCCAAATTATCTTTTATGCCATTCACAGCGACTTCTTGTTCATCACGTATGACAAGCACTTCCGATACTGCAAGCGGCTTTGCAAGCCATTCCGCACCAATTAAAATGTGCTCATTGGTTCGCACTCCGTGGCCTGCCAATTCGAGTGTTTGCTCACTGCAGGCTACATTCCAGCCTAATTCCTTGGATTTCGCTGCAAGTAAAGACGCGACAGACACGGCATGCCCGCTTGCCACTTGTTGAACATAAGGTGGCAAGCCGAACTCTGCAAAGATCAAATCCCCGCTATGAATTCCGATTCCAACGCCAAATTTATCGAGGCCCTGATCTGGAAATAACTGCCTTATTCCAAAACGGGTCTGGTGCGCGATAATCGCAATCGTCAATGCGCACCTAAGTGCGCGGCGTGCATGATTATCAGTCGATTCTACATCTGAAAATGTTACTACCATGCTGAAATTGCTGATTGAAGTCAGAATGCCCTTCTGCTGTTCGACTTGCGAGCAAACCTTTTCATAATAATTACTCATTAATCCAGCTAATTTTGCCGGAGGCAATTTTTCAGTTAACTGGATAAAATCACGAATGATGACACTAACAACTGTTGCCTGGATAGGCTCAAAAGAATTTTTACCCGCTTCATTACCAAGCTTCGATGTCAATTTATATTCCACAGTTTGCCTTTAAATAAATATGGCAGAAACAAACTACCGCATAATACAATCTATCTCCTGCAAACCTCAAATTAATAATAAACAATTGGATTGTAAATCTAATAAGTCGCAATCACATTAATATTCGTTATTTGATTCGAATTCAAACTCCTTGCACGATCATTGTTATGAAATTTTTTCTCAATTTATTATTGGTATATATTTCACTTTTTGAGCTCTGCTCTGCCAGCGTTGCTCAGAATATACTTGTATACGGTGATAGCTTATCTGCCGGATATGGAATTGCACGTGAGGCATCCTGGGTTAGCTTATTACAGCAGGAACTGCGCCAAAATAATTCACCATACGCAGTCATCAATGCAAGTATCAGCGGCGAAACAACTTCAGGTGGACTGCGGCGTATTGGCAAGGCCCTGTTGGAACATCAACCCAAAATAGTCATCATCGAACTTGGTGCCAACGATGGTTTGCGTGGATCGCCAATTGTCGACACTGAAAACAATCTGAAAGCAATTATCGAACAATCACGCAAGGCAAACGCCAAAGTTTTGCTACTTGGTATACAGATTCCCCCAAACTATGGTTTGGAATATGCCAAGCAATTTCAGGCTCTTTATCCAACACTGGCTAAACGCTATAAAGTAGCACTCGTGCCCTTTATGCTGAAAGGCATTTCACCGGATCAGTTTCAAGCTGACAATCTGCATCCCAATGCACAAGCACAATCTCAAATTCTAATTAATATAATGCAGGGGCTTAAACCTCTTTATTAATTCGCTCAATCCGAATTATTTGCATTTTTATTAGATAAAATGTTTAACTGCTTGAACGCAAAAGCACTTTTAAAAACGGCAAAATTATTGGCTATTTTCTTCTAAAAATATTTGGAAAAGACTATTGACAAACTGCAATTATTCACATCTCCTGCAACCACATTATCTTGAGCAGCACATTCCTCAATATTTTTGATATATTATCTTATCTAATTGTTTAATATAACATTTATTAATGCCTATAATTTAGGCAAATAGGTAATATAGTATATATTTCGACAGGTTACGAATGTACGCTAAAAGTTATCCACAATGTTGTACACAGTTTTTGTGGATAAGAAAGTAGCTTGTCAAATTATCATATAGTTACCCATATATTTGATACTTACTTTTGGAAAAATACATTGACTATTCCCACTCCAAAAAATGTTCGATTAGAGGCCTTACGCGAAGCCAACTTTGATATTGCGTCTAATCTGGGCACAACAATATGGAAGGCACATTATTCAAAAATTATCAGTATGGGGCAGATTGATTACATGCTTGCAGTGCGATTTGCATCCGATAATTTACGCAGATATTTGAATTCCACCAAGCTGTGGTTTGAAATACTTTGGCAAGGTGATAGACCGATTGGATATTGCAGCTATGGGCTTACTGTCAGTCCTGGAGAGATGAAGCTCGAACAAATTTATCTGCTCGAAGAATTCAGAGGTAACGGTTTTGGGGTATTCATGCTCCTTCATATTGAATCAGAAGCGCACAAAAAGAATATTCAAACGTTGATACTTCAAGTAAACAAGCGGAATGAAAGCTCGATTGCTTTTTATCGTAAAGCAGGATATCAAA
>CAIWKC010000251.1 GCA_903913145.1 uncultured Gallionellaceae bacterium
ACGTATCCGTGCCGCAGGCAAAGGGCGCAAAAAATTTGTTCTGCATGATGGTCCACCTTACGCGAATGGCGATATACATATCGGCCATGCGGTGAATAAAATCCTCAAGGACATCATCGTAAAGAGCAAGACTCTGAGCGGCTTTGACGCGCCTTACGTGCCGGGTTGGGATTGCCACGGTTTACCTATCGAGTTGCAAGTGGAAAAGAAACACGGCAAGGCAATTCCGCCCGCCCAGTTTCGCGAATTGTGTCGAGCCTACGCCAAGGAGCAGATCGAGCGGCAGAAAAAAGATTTCATTCGGCTCGGCGTCTTGGGAGATTGGGATAATCCTTACCTCACAATGGATTTTAAAACCGAAGCTGAAATCGTGCGTGCACTTGGCAAGATTTACGAGCGGGGTTATTTGTATCAAGGACGCAAGCCGGTTAACTGGTGCCTGGATTGTCAGTCAGCATTGGCAGAGGCCGAAGTCGAATATGAAGATAAAGTATCTCCCGCAATTGATGTTGGCTTCGAAGTGCAAGACAACGCGGCAGTAGCGAAAGTGTTTGGGGTAACCGTTCCAAGGGATGCCAAAATTTATGCGGTGATTTGGACGACCACACCTTGGACACTACCTGCGAATCAGGCTGTAAGCGTACACCCCGAATTGCAATACGACCTGATCAAAACGGCCAAGGGTTATTTAATACTGGCGTTTGATTTGGCTGCCGCCAGTTTGAATCGCTGCGAGTTGGCCGGATGCAATGATAGAGGCGATGGCACGGCGGCAACCTGTTACGGGGCTGCACTTGAAGGGATACATTTGTTGCATCCGTTCAATGATCGCACCGTGCCCATCATCTGCGGTGAGCATGTCACGCTGGAAGCGGGTACTGGCTTGGTGCACACTGCGCCTGCACATGGTTTGGACGACTATTTCGTTGGTCAAAAATATAATCTGCCGAACGATAATCCGGTTGGAGACGATGGAAAATTTATTTCAACTACGCCTGACGTCGGTGGTGTTCCGTTAGCCGGCGTGTTCGTGTGGAAGGCGAATGACATCGTACTGCAAGCGATGGAAGCGAGCGGTCATTTGCTGCATCAGGAAAAACTCAAACACAGCTACCCGCATTGCTGGCGTCACAAAACCCCTATCATCTTCCGTTCCACACCCCAGTGGTTTATCGGCATGGAACAGACTTCGCCCCTCAACCCGAGCGAGAGGGGAGTAAATTTGCGCACGCTCGCTAATCAAGCTGTAGCCGACACAATATTTTTCCCCGCCTGGGGTCAGGCCCGCCTTGAAGCGATGATCAAAAATCGTCCTGACTGGTGTGTGTCCCGCCAGCGCAATTGGGGCGTGCCGATGACTTTTTTTGTTCATAAAGAAACCATGGCTTTGCATCCGCGCACGTCGGAACTCTTGGAACACGTTGCCAAACGCATCGAACTGCAAGGTATCGAAGCATGGTTCTCATTGGATGCGCAAGAACTACTGGGCGACGATGCAGCGCACTATCGCAAGCTTACCGACACGTTAGACGTGTGGTTCGATTCCGGTGTGACTCATGCGGGTGTGTTGGCACTGCGTGACGAATTAAAATTTCCGGCAGATTTATATCTGGAAGGCTCGGATCAGCATCGCGGCTGGTTCCAGTCTTCTTTGCTGACATCCTGCGCAATCAATGATCGTGCGCCTTACGATGCCTTGCTTACGCACGGATTTGTGGTCGATGGACACGGTCACAAAATGTCCAAATCAAAAGGCAATGTCATCGCGCCGCAAAAGATATTGGATACGCTGGGCGCAGATATTCTGCGCTTGTGGGTGGCCTCTACCGACTATTCCGGCGAGCTGACGATTTCTGATGAAATCTTAAAACGCGTGGTGGAAGGTTATCGGCGCATCCGCAATACTTTGCGTTTCCTGCTGGCTAATATTGCCGACTACGAACATTCCAAGCATGCATTGCCTGTAGCGCAATGGTTGGAGATCGACCGTTATGCTTTGGCATTGACGCAAAAGCTGCAAGACGATGTGAAAGCCGATTACGAGCGTTATGAGTTCCACCTCATCGCGCAAAAATTGCAGGCATTCTGTTCTGAAGAGTTGGGCGGTTTCTACCTCGATATTTTGAAAGATCGTCTTTACACCGCAGGTGGTGATTCAGTTGCGCGTCGTTCAGCACAAAATGCGCTGTATCAAATCACACACAGTTTGGTGCGCTTAATGTCCCCGGTACTTTCCTTTACCGGTGAAGAAGTGTGGGCTGTGTTGAGCGGCAAAGATGACAAGAGCGTGTTCGAAGAGATGTGGTATGCGTTGCCAGATTCCGGGATGGCAGTAACGGAGTTTAATGCTTGGCGAGAAATTCGTCATGTGCGCGAACTTGTTAATAAAAAATTGGAAGAGCAACGAGCAGCCGGCGCGATTGGCTCAGCTTTACAAGCCGAGGTGGATGTCTATGCAGGTAAAGATACTTATGAACTATTGTCCAGGTTAAATGACGACTTGCGCTTTGTGTTCATCACCTCGCGTGCCAAGGTACATTTGCACGAAGGCGCGGAATTGGATATTAAAGTCACCCCGAGCACCCACACAAAATGCGACCGTTGCTGGCATTACCGTGAGGATGTAGGTAACGATGCGGCACATCCCACTTTGTGTGGGCGCTGTGTGAGCAATCTGTATGGTTCAGGTGAGGCTAGACAATATGCATAGCCCGTCATTGATGAAACTACTAGCCATTCCACTAAGCCAGCAAGCTGGCAAGTGGCTGGTTATCCCGAGTAGGCCGGAATCCAGCAATAAAATATCCACGCGAAGCGTACAAAGCCTGAATGTTGTCCCGCCATGCGGGAAATATTTGTTTCACTGGATTCCCGCCTGCGCGGGCGTGACGGAGGTGACATTTTGTTAGGACAAAATATGTCACGCTGGTTGGCGCTCTCGCTGCTTGTGATCGCCATCGATCAAGCTGTAAAAATCTGGATCAGCAGTCACTTTTATTACCTTGAAAGTTACACTGTAACCAGTTTTTTTAATCTGGTACTTTGGCACAATACAGGTGCTTCTTTCGGCATGTTAAATAACGCGGGCGGATGGCAACGCTGGTTGTTTAGCGCCATTGCCGCTGTGGCGGCTGTCTGGATCATTTGGTTGATGCGCAAACACCAACACCAAAAATTGTTTTGTATTGGACTGGTTTTCATTCTTGGCGGCGCAGTGGGAAACCTGATTGATCGTCTCAGTTTCGGTTATGTAGTCGACTTTCTTGATTTTCATTTGAACGATAGCCACTTCGCGGCTTTCAATGTGGCAGATAGCGCGATCAATATAGGCGCTGCACTATTGTTATGGGATAGTTTCAAAAAGAAACCGGAGAACGAAAATGAAACTGCTACTCGCTAATCCACGCGGCTTTTGCGCCGGTGTTGACCGCGCCATTGAGATCGTGGAACGCGCCTTGACCTTGCACGGTGCGCCGATTTACGTGCGCCATGAAGTTGTGCATAACAAATTCGTCGTGGAAGGATTGCGCGCCAAAGGTGCGATTTTTATCGAAGATTTGGCTGATGTCCCGGCAAATAGCATACTCATATTTAGCGCGCATGGCGTACCTCAATCTGTCAGGCGCGAAGCAGAGGCACGCGGACTTACCGTGTTTGATGCGACTTGCCCATTGGTGACCAAGGTGCATATCGAGGTCTCGCGCATGCGCGAACAGGGTAAAGAAATTATCATGATCGGTCACGCAGGGCATCCCGAAGTAGAAGGCACGATAGGACAGAGTAACGGTGGCATGTATTTGGTCGAATCGCCGGCTGATGTGCTAAAACTTAAAGTAACGGACGAAAACCAGCTCGCTTTTGTAACACAGACGACATTATCTGTGGACGATGCCAGTAGCATTATTGCCGCGCTCAAAGATCGCTTCCCGCAGATCACCGGGCCGAAGAAAGATGATATCTGCTATGCCACTCAAAACCGCCAGGATGCAGTTAAATTTCTTGCGCAACAGTGTGATGTGGTGATTGTGGTCGGCTCGCCGAATAGTTCCAATTCCAACCGCTTGCGCGAAGTGGCAGATAATCTGAATGTGCCCGCTTACTTGATCGACAATGCCACCGAATTAAAAGCAGAATGGCTGCAAGGCAAGAAAAATGTAGGCGTCACTGCCGGCGCATCGGCACCTGAAGTATTGGTCGATAACGTGGTGTTACGATTGAAAGAGATGGGAGGGTCCAGCGTTAATGAACTGGAAGGTATCTCAGAAAATGTTGTGTTCCCGTTGCCGAAGGCTTTGGTGCGGGTTGAATAGATTAACGTTGAATCAGGAATAAATTTTGAACTAAATTAGCCTGATATGTCATTGAGTACCATCGTAATATCACTACTTGCCGATTTACATCTATCTATGGCTTTCATCCGATGGGCTTTCCAGACGCCCCGTCCAAATGATTGAAAATTGCCACTTGTTCTAATAACCCTCCCGAATATCGGTTTTGTCTTTACACGAACTAAGTGCATTGAATATAGTGCCTCCAACTTAATTGGGGGTAGCATGTATTCCAACAAACAATCCGGTCTGACAATGGTTGAACTCATGATCGTTGTTTTTATCGCTGGTATATTGGCAGCAGTTGCCGCCCCTTCGTTTAGTGACTTGATCAATAGCACTCGGCAGACCTCGACAATGTCGTTGATTACCGGCGATCTGAATCGAGCCAGAGGTGAGGCAATCAAGCGCAATCGTCGAGTGCTAATGTGCGTGCGCGCGACCGATACAACCTGTGGAACCGGAACAAACTGGGCCAATGGTTGGCTTATCTGCCATGACGATGGCGAACTTGGAGCGTGTGATACTGCTGGTACTTCTACGGATCCTCAAAACCCCACGGTGATTGCAGTTCGTCCTCCAGTGAGTTCAAGTTCTACCATCACTGCAAGTGGTCCGGTAGTTCAGTTTAATCCCAATGGAACTCAAGGCACCGGAACTACATTTCAAATTGCTATAGGCGGTACCTGGGCAGGGGCAACAACTTCCACTGTGTACATCGCAAGTCCGGGTAACATCACTAAATCACCCTAGAGAAGAAAATGAGCCATCACCTCAATCCACACGCGCCAAAAGCCAAGCAAACCGGCTTCTCGATGCTGGAGATTTTGATTTCGCTAGTCATCATTGCAATCGCAATGTTGGGCGCCGCCGGAATACAGCTGAATGTGTTGCGTTTGAACAAAGGCAGTCAATCACGCACGCAAGCGATTTTTCTCGCATCGGACATGGCAGAAAGAATGGAAGCCAATAAAGCGGGCGCGGTAGGAGGTAATTACTCGTTAGCGTTGACCAGTGCATCTTCGGTCGCAGCTACCGACTGCACCGCGCAAGCCTGTGATGCACCGACGCTGGCAGCTTGGGATATAAGTCAATGGGGGCAGACGATCAGTAAGGCGTTGCCTCAAGCTAGCTGGTCTATTTCTACGGCCGCAGTGGCTAATCCAATTACTTATTCTATCGTGATTAAATGGGTGGACCGTAGTGATGTGAATACAGTTGCTACCGGGGCTATTGTCGAAAGTTTTACCGCAACACGAACTATAAGCAATTAAAACCATGAAACAGCTTAATCACTCACCTTGCTCTGCAACGCAAACTTCCTGTACAAGGATGGCCGGTTTCAGCATGATTGAAATGATGATTTCGATTACCATCGGGCTATTTATTGTGGCGGGCTTGATCGGTTTGCTCATTAGTTCCTCAGGCAGCAGTAAGACCAATGACCGTACCGCCGAGTTGCAGGGTAACGGCCGCTACGCGCTTGCTCACCTTGCTGCCAAGTTGCGCGAAGCTGGTTATCGGGGATACACCGCACAGGCGCCGCAATCCTCTAGTTGGACTACGCCCGCGCTTCCAATAAGTTATCCAGGTGTCGAATGCGGGAACGCTGGAAGCTTTGTAAAAAATATTCGTCAGGCTGTTTGGGGCAACAACGACAGTAACCCTTTTTCAGCCAATTGTATTCCGGCAACTTCATATTTGCAGGGTGACGTATTAGTCACTCGAAATGCGGCGACGACACCAACAGTGCTAGCCAGTGCTATCGCAAATACGATTTATCTGCGTAGTGCCTATTCAAGCGCCGGGGTATTCCAAGGTTCAGTATTACCGGCGGACATTTCCGCTACCAACAATTACGCACTTCAGGAATACGTGTATTACATTAGTCCCTTTACCAATTCGTTGGCCACGACAGGGCTTGCCACTGAGAATCCGCCGGTGCCGGCGTTATATCGCGTGGCTTTGCAAGCAGATGCGACTAATATAGGTATGACCCCGGAATTGGTTGTAACCGGCATCGAGCAACTGCAAGTTCAATTTGGCATCAGTAATACAGATGGCACCACACAGTTCTTTAATGCGAATGGCGTCAGTGCAAACGTTGCCGATAGCTACGCGACTGGCCCAACCAATTGGGACAAAATTAGTTCAGTCCGCATTTGGCTTCTCGCGAGAAACTCAAAACCAGAGATCGGATATAACGATGCAACAGTTAATCCGAATGGCTATCAGATGGGTGACGTTGTCTACGGGCCGAAGAACGACAGTTACCGTCGCCAAGTTTTTACTTCGGTTATTCAACTGCGTAATTTCCGAAATTGACAGAGGGCATCATGCAATCAATTCGCACGCATAAATTTCGCAGCAAACAAACCGGATCAACCCTGATTGTGACCTTGATCATTTTGATTCTGGTAATGTTGCTTGGTGTTACTGCGATGAGTACCTCGGATACTCAGGCTAAATTGACCGGAAACTTGCAATTCGAAAACATCGCTTTGAACGATGCGGAAACTCGGGCAAGTAAGGCTGAACTAGATTTGGCTGCCAATCCGATAGCCAGTGCTTATCCGCCACCAGCCGCTTCAGCCGTACCTGCCGGATACGACCCGCTTGCCAATACCGCTGCAAATACAGCGTGGCAGACCAGTACACAACAATATGACGTTCGTTATGTTTCAACCAACCCTTCGCCCAATGCAGGATTGGGGCTTGATTGTACCGACCCTGGCAACATGCACAACTATGATTGCGTGAATACGTTTCTGGTAACCGCAATGGGCACCAGTGCGCGCGGTGCCACAAAGTATGTGCAAACTTATTATTCCGTAGCGCTCAAATAGGAGAACATCATGATGTTCCGACTAGTCAAAAAAGTACAACCTGCCCAATGGCTCTCGGCCATTGGCTTGCTCGGAATGATGGCGATCTGCATCAGAGTGGCGGTTGCCCTTTCGGGCACTTCGGCTTCGTTTACCCCGCAGAGTATGCCTACTGGCTCAATGGCGCAAGAGATCGTGACCAATCCCACTTTAACCAGTGGCAATGAGTCGTTGTTTCGTACCGATTTTGAAAAACAATATTGGAGCGGAAATGTTTATGATTATCCGATCAACGCTGCCGGTGCAGTCAATACCTCAGGTGAACGCTGGTCGGGTGGCTTCGCCCCGAATCTGGATGCCCAAGTCAATCCGTTGGGCGTTTTCAATGGTGCGCTGAGATTTATTGGTACCATGAGTAGCACTGCAAGCAAAGTACCATTTCTCTCCGCTAACCTTTCTGCCGCGCAACAAACTGCGCTGACTGCTTCCGGCTATAGCAGCACCCAGATTGTCAATTTTCTGCGCGGCGATCATAGCCTCGAAGGTGTGGCGGGCCTGAGGCAGCGATTTACACCTGGCGGTGCGGGAACTCTGCCGACCGTGCTCGGTGACATCATTCATTCAAGGCCTTATTATTTGGCAGACGTGACAACGCCAACCGTTTTTGTGGGTGCGAACGACGGTATGTTACATGCCATTAATGTCAATAACGGCACTGAAAATTGGGCCTATGTGCCTTCCATGCTGCTCTCAAAAATGAGCACCCTTGCGGCAAACCCCTACGTGCATGATTATTTCGTTGACGGGGAAATCACGGTTGGTTACGACAATGTCGGGTACAACAGTGCCAATTCAATTTTGTATCCAGGCCAACGCATTTTAGTGGGCGCATTGGGTGCCGGTGGAAAAGGACTATACGCGCTGAATATTGACGGTGCTGCCGGATTGACCGCAGCGTCTGATCAAGACGCCGCCAACAAAGTAGTGTGGGAAATCACGCCAACGGCAGTAAATTATGCCACACCACAGATGTACGATGGTTCGGCTTATGTTGCTGCAAATGGTTACGGCAATCTGGGCTATACCCTTAGTGCTCCCCTGATTAAAACCATGAATATCAGCGGCGCATCGAAACATGTTGTGCTGGTGGGTAACGGCTATAACAATGGCGGCGACTATCAGGCTTATCTGTTTGTTATTAACGCAGACGACGGCAAATTGATTCGCGCCGTCAAAGCCGACAACACCTGTACCGGGTGCTCCACCGCAACAAATGGCACCTCGGCCAGCCCAAATGGTTTGATGAATTTGCTTCCCTTCGATTCCAACGCGGATGGGTATATAGATACTGTTTATGCGGGTGACCTCAACGGCACCATGTGGAAGTTCAACTTGCTCAATACAACGCCGTCTTCCTGGACAGCCAATTTGGTGTTTGTCACTAACCCAAAGCAGCCTATAACCGCTACACCTGCAGCACTTCCACACCCTTCGGGCACTGGTTTTATAGTTGACTTTGCCACCGGCGGTATTTTTACCGGTACGCAACCGGTCTCGGGCGTTTCGCCTACCGGAGATCTGGGTGATACCTCGTCTTTTTACGTTTACGGCATTTGGGATGGTGCGCCGGCAACGAACACCACGTTAGTGACGCCCACCATAACCGAACGCTGCTACGACGCGGCTGCCGCCCCAACCGCATTACCCTGTGCAACCACGAGCACAACGGTGACCCGTGTACGCCGTATATCAGCTTCAAATCCAAATTGGGCGACCGGCGGCAACAAAGGCTGGCAAGTTGCGTTACCCATTGGTGGTGAACGCGTTGTGGGCGATGGCAGCTTTATTTCAAGCGGCCGCTATTATTTTAGTACCTACAACCCCACGATAAGTTATCTGGTGCCTAACACGTCATCCTATGTGTGGGGTGAAAACTGGCAAATGGCGCTGGATGGTGTAACCGGCGGCAGTATCGATCCATTCATGGACTTAAATGGCGACGGTGCCATTAGTACCGCTGACTTGGTGCATTACACAGCGTCAGATACATTAGTCGTCCAAGGTACGCAAACAGTCAATACGCCGATTCTCTCGCCAGCCGTGGATGGTGTTGAGGTTGGCAAATGGGTCGGGCGCGGCGTGCAATCGCAGCCGACACTGGTAAAACTGGCAAATCTGTTTACGACACTGTTTAACACCAATCCGGATGTCACCATTCCCTATGTTGCGCCAACGGGTACCGGGGTGACGGGCGGTCACTTCGACGAAGATATTTATTTCGGTTCGGTCTCTCCTGCGGCCCAAGCAACAGCCACGCTG
>CAIWKC010000252.1 GCA_903913145.1 uncultured Gallionellaceae bacterium
TCTCGATTGAGCCTGACTCACAAAAAGGATTTGTGCGCATCAATGCCGAAGCGAAATCTTTGGACAGCATGCTGGCTTACCTTGCTTATTTGCAGAAAACGCCGTTGTTTCGTGAAGTCGAGCTAATCAATCACCAGATTCAAGAGCAAGATCCGCAACAGCCGGTTAGGTTCATGCTGCAAGCCTCATGGGGTGCTCACCCATGAATCGGTTGATATGGATTGCCGCGCAAGGAATAAAGAGTCTGGGGTTGCCCGGCGTAGCGGGTGTTTTGTTATTGGTGTTTTCTATCGCCGGATATGTGTCCATTTCCGTTTGGAAAAATGCCAGATTGGAAGCGTTAACGCAAGAAATTGCCACCGAAAAACATCATTTGGATATGTCGCGCTTGAATCCGGGCGGTGAAGTGACTTCTGCAGGCGCGCAGCTGCATGCTTTTTACGAATTTTTTCCGTCGAAACAAAAAGCGCCGAATTTATTTAAAACTATCTACGGTGCCGCGCACGATGAGTCAATTAATTTGACGCTGGGAGAATATAAATTTGTTCCAGGAAAGTCGGGGCAAGTCGGTAGTTATCAAGTTAATTTACCAGTGAGAGGATCGTATATCCAGATCAGGAAATTTATCGTCAAGGTTTTGAATTCGGTACCGTCGGCAGCATTGGAAGAGGTTAGTTTCAGGCGAGAAGCTGTGAGCAGAGGCGATCTTGAAGCCAAAATTCGTTTTTCAATTTACATGAGTCTAGTTCGATGAATATCTCGACCAAACAGCGTGGCTGGGTTTTGGGCGCGGCACTATTGCTTACCGTGGCGGCGACTGCTGCCGTTAACAATCAGGACGATGGTGGCAGCGGTGTTATACATCGGGAGAGTTCTAAAACCAAAGATTCCAACTCCTTGCAGGCCAGTCCGAGTGAATCCATAAAAGGAAAGGAACATTTGGCAGCGTCTGAGATGACTTCAGCCCTATTACTGGTTGATCAATTAAAAAGGCCGGCTCTTCCTGAAACAGTGAAGGATATGTTTCCGTCGAAGTCATGGTACGTTCCGCCACCCCCGCCCAAGGTTGTCGCAGCACCTCCACCGGTACCTACTGCGCCGCCTTTCGCCTATCAGTACATCGGCAAAATGATTGAAGAAGAAAATCATTCAGCCGTATTTTTAGAGAATAAAAGTCGTATTTTCATTGTCCGCGCAGGAGATACGATGGATGGCAAATACCGGGTGGATGCAGTCGAGCCACCCGTCATGACGTTGACATATTTACCCTTGGGTTTAAAACAAACTGTGCAAATTGGAGACGCAAATTGAAGTTAAGGTCTGTAGGTGTTTTGCTATTGCTTGGGGCGACCTTGGCTTTTGCCGGTTGTGCGAATCAACCGGCCCGCGATTTCAGGGATGGAAAAGATAAATTGTCCGGAGGACAGTTGGAGCAAGGATTGGCACAGCTTGAAAAAGCCACCAAGGCTGACTCAGAGAATGTGGAATACCGGCAATATTATTTCAAACAACGCGAACTGGCTGTGAACCAACTGCTAGGCAAAGCAGATATTGAGCGTGCGAGAGAAGCTTTCGACGAGGCGGCTATTGACTATAAGCGAGTGCAAATTATCGATCCAAATAATCAGCATGCAAGGGACGGTTTGAATCTGTTGCAGGGTGACAAAGCACGTAAGCAACTGTTGGCTGAGGCAGAAGTTTTATTCAATCAAGGTGATCTGGACGGCGCGGCAAACAAGGTGCAAACGATCCTGACTGAAAATCCTTTACAGCAGGAAGCGAAAGCTTTGCAAAAGCAGATTGCAGAGCAAAATGCAGAAAACCGTGAAGCTACCGAGTCTACTTTTATTAAAAAGGCGAGCAAGAAAACCATCTCTCTTGAATTTCAGGATGCCTCACTCAAGTCCGTGTTCAATGTCGTCGCGCGTGTTTCCGGCATAAACTTTGTGTTTGATAAAGATATCAAGCCGGAATCAAAAACAACTATTCTCGTCAAAGATATGATGATTGAGGATGCGCTCAAACTTTTGCTTATCACCAATCAATTACAGCAAGAAGTGATCAACGAGAACACCATCATTATTTATCCTGATACCGCCGGAAAGATAAAAGATTACCAGCAGCAAATGGTGAGGAGTTTTTATCTTGCCAATGCCGATGTGAAAAAAACCCTGGAAATGATTAAAACTATACTTAAAGCTAAGGACGTGTTTATCGATGAGAGGCGGAATATGCTGATCTTGCGCGATACGCCGGAAGTGATTCGCTTGGCAGAGAAGCTGATTTCTGCGCAGGATGTGGCCGATCCTGAAGTAGAGTTGGAGGTTGAGATTCTTGAGATCAATGCGAGTCATCTGAGCCATCTGGGTCTGGGTTTCCCACAGCAAATTGCGGCCAGTTTGGGAACGGCAGGTACATTTACGCAAAACCAAGTGCAAAATCGTGACTCCACGTTTACAACTTTCAAAATTACCGACCCGGCGCTGACGCTTAATTTGCAAAAAACCGATACCGATACGACTTTGCTTGCCAATCCGCGCATTCGGGTTAAAGACCGGGAGAAAGCCAATATTCATATCGGACAACGCCTGCCGGTCTTGACCACTGTTTCAACAGCAGGGGTGGGTAGCGCGGAATCGGTGAGCTACATTGATGTGGGGCTCAAGTTGGATGTGGAGCCGAGCATCAGGCTGGATGACCAAGTCGATATGAAAGTCAAACTGGAAGTGAGCAGTGTTAATCAAACGATTACGCTTGCTTCGGGAACTCAGGTTTATCAATTGGGAACCCGTAATGCTGATACGGTGTTAAGACTGAAAGATGGAGAAACCCAAGTTCTTGCAGGACTAATACAAAACGACGATTCGAGTTCGGTGAACAAACTTCCGGGTTTGGGCGACATTCCTTTGTTCGGCAGATTGTTTGCTAACGATAACAGCAACAAACAAAAAACGGATCTGGTACTGCTGATTACGCCCCATGTAGTTCGTAATGTTACGCGGCCCGATAAAATGGCTACCCAATTTGCGTCCGGAACTGACAATGCTATCGGTAGCGCTCCAAAGTCAAAACAGCCGATGTTGCCTGTCGTTGTTAAGGTCATGCCGGTGGCGCCTGCAAAGCAGTCGGAGCAGCTTACGGGTGAAATGGTACCCGCTACAGTGCCGCCATTGAGTAACTTCAAACCTGCCGCTCCGTTGGACACTACAAAGAAAGAACTCAAAACAGATCAGTCGGTTGTCGTTCCTGCCTCACCATGACAGTTGTCAATTTGCAACCCCATTTGGGAAATACCAAAAAGCAATCAGGCTTCACGCTCATTGAATTGTTGATTACAGTTGCAATTGTGGCTACTTTGGCAAGCATTGCGATGCCGATGGCCGAGCTCGTTGTGCAGCGCAATAAGGAAGAGGACCTTAACTCCGGTTTGCGCCAAATTCGCAGCGCAATTGATGCTTACAAACAGGCTGTGGACGAAGGGCATATTACCAAAATAGTTGGTGAATCCGGCTATCCGAAATCGCTGCGAGACTTGGCTTACGGGGTAGAAAAAATTGATGATCCGAAAAAAAGTAAAATATATTTTTTAAGGAAAATTCCACGCGACCCTTTTTATCCGGATGCAAATGTAGCAGCCGAAGATACATGGGGTAAACGAAGTTATGACAGCAGCCCGGATTCACCGCATGAAGGGATGGACGTATTTGATGTCTATACACTTTCAAACGGTACAGGGCTTAACGGAATTCCTTACAAGGACTGGTGATGGTGAATCGTTGTAAAGCAAAGGGATTCACGCTCATTGAGTTACTCATTGTGATGGCGATTATCGCGTTGTTGCTGAGTTTGACGATGCCGCGTTATTTCCATAGCGTGGACAAGTCCAAAGAAGCAGCTTTACATTCCGATCTAAAAGGATTGCGGGAGGCTATAGACAGGTACTATGGAGATACCGGGAAGTATCCGGACTCGCTGGATGATCTGGTCGTAAAAAAATATTTGAGAGATATACCGCCTGATCCAATAACTGAAAGTAGCTTGACTTGGGTAATTATTGCCCCCCCGGATTCTTCACAGGGCAAAGTTTATAATGTCAGAAGTGCGGCACCCGGCAATGCCAAAGATGGCACACCGTATATACAATGGTGAAATTGGAAAACTGACTTTGTCTTTAAGTCGATCATATTTTTTGTCCGTGAAGCGCGTTGGTCATTTATTCCAAACACTTTTTCTAGTATACGCAAAGCTCCCCCTCCCCAACCCTCCCCGGGGGAAGAGGGAGCAAATTCAGCAACGAAACGGGTATCTGTTTTTAGCTTCCCTCTCCCACCGGGGGAGGGACTGGGGGAGGGCGCGATGTTGAACGCTGTGACTAATCATATTTATATAATGGCTTATGACTTAAAAATTTTATATGCTGAAAGAGTTACATCGCCACCTAATCTATTTACCAACACAGTCTATTTTTCAATATCCAGAGCGTTTTCCAAAGGTGAAGTCGGACCGATCAGTTGTCCCTGAAAGCCTACAACACCGGCTTTGAGCAAACGCTCGAACCATTCTTTTTTCTCAACGCAAGTTGCGATGACAGGAATCCCCAATATCTCTGAGGATTTAACAAGCCAGGCGACATATTCGCCGTATTCTTCCACATCGGTGCAATGCCGGGTAAGGTCGGTAGCGAGTTTGAAATATGCCGGATGTAATTCAGCCAATTCAGTGACGGTGGCTTTTTGCAAGCCAAATTGATCAATGCCAAAAGACATTCCATGATGTTTCAATGCTGCCGAGAAGCGTTCTGCTTCATGCGGCGAAGCAAGTACCAACGATTCTGCAATTTCTAAGATTAAGTCGTCATTGTTGAGTGCCGAATCTTCAAGCTGTTTGCTAATCCATTCAGGAAAAGATGGGTCAAGGAAAGTGTCATGAGAAATATTGAATGCGTATCGGGCCCTCGGCATCCTGGAAGAACTCATGAAACGAAGCAGGTTGATCAGGCAATGCCGGTCTATATCTATTGCGAGATCATGCCTCACAGCCATTGGAATAAATCTTCCTGCAGGGATCAGAATTCCGTCGGAATCAATCAGTCTGGAATAAACTTCCAAATGCAGTACGTCGGCTGTTTCATCGGGAAATTTATCGCCTGTTTGCCCAATGACTTGTTGTGCATGAAGTATAAAGCGGTTGCCGGACATCGCTTCCAGCAAAAAACGCTTCCACTCTGTGGAGGATAAACCAGAGCCCTGAATAAGATCAACTTCACTCTGACCTGATTTAAGGGCGCGCGCCAGCGCTTCGTCCACTTTTGCCAGTGCTTCACTGGAGGTATGGTTATAAAATAATCGAACTGCACCTGCCGAACAGTGCACCTCACCTGACAGATTATAATTGCGGCAAACATGCTCAAGACGCAGGCAGGTTGCATCAAGTATTTCTTTTAGTGCGGTTTCAGATGTGGACTCCAACACAATTGCGAAGGTGCTACCTTGGAGCCGGGCAAGAAAGGATATTCGGGGAGACTCCAAAATGGCACTCACCAGCGCAATTACAAACTTGTCCCCTTGATCATGTCCGTCAACTTTATTCAACTCGACCAAGCCACTCACCTGAATGAAGGCAAGTGTGTACTCCCCCAAGGGCGACTCCAATAGCATTTCTATATTTGCTATGAGGCTGCGGCGATTGCCGATTCCCGTGAGTGCATCAGTCAACGTTTGTTTACGAAATCGTTCTGCGGCTTTTTCTGAATCGGCCAGCATTCTGCGCACTGAAGCAGAAAGAGCATTGAATGCTTCAACAACGCGACCCAGCTCGCGTGCGTGTGGAATAGGCTCGATGATGGGAAAATGCCGGTCGGCAACAGCCAGCGCAGCTTTCTCGATTTTTTCGAGTGGGCGCAAAATAGAACGTATAAGCGTCGCCATGAGCAGCATTGTGAAAATGATCGCGGCAAGCAACCAGATAGTGGCATCTTGCATAAGTTGCCAAAGTTCCCTGTAGGCAAATGCTGGTTGGCTCGTTACTTGAACGACACCGGCCTGCTGCCAACCCGAGGTAACGAACGCAGAACGCAGCGGCGTATCGAGTTTTATAATTTTGGGTAGCCAATTCGGCACTTCCCCGTTGGTAGCAGAAAGTGTTTTTTCAATGATGAGTTTGCCGTTACTATCCAGCACGCTGATGCGTTTGTAATAGCCACTGTCGAAGATGGCTTGTACAGTCGCTTCAAGCAGCATTTTGTCCTGCTGACGCAATGCAGAATTGATTGCAACGGCTAACGATGTAGCTGTGTCCTGAGCGTGGGAACTAAGTTGTGCCTGAAAATAGTGCTGCAACCGAACACCCATGCCAACAAAAAGCAATGAAAATACCACCAATACGGCGACCAGACTCCCAATTAGAAACTGTGTTCTTAAACTCATCTCATGCTCACAATTCAAATTCCTTTTTCATATGTTCAACCAAGCTATCCCATTTGCGTAGTGCCGAGCCGTTAAATTGCGCTGAGAGCTCTCCATTAAATTCATAAACCGGCAGAAGATCGGGTCTTTTGCTTGCCGGCAGCATCTGCGGCAGAAGGTTGTCCAGAAGGAATGGCTCGGCGTTGGGTGCCGAATAATAAGCGAGCACCATGTGGTTTTCAATTTTGCCTGACTGAAAGGATTTAACGTAAGTCAGACGTAATTTTTCCGCAGGTATCCCGCTCTCTCTTAACGCAAAATATTTGGCAATCACAAAATCTTCACAATCGCCGCCGTTGCTGGCGATAAATTCGGCGGGCGTGGCCCAGTAGTCTTCCAGGCCCCAATGGACTGCATCCCCAACCTGGGGAACCCGGTTTAGCAGATCGTTAACATAACGCAAAGTTGCATCTTCATTTATGGGAGCATGGTTTATATGATCGAGTAACTGTTGACGCGTTTTTGCCAGATGTGAAGCGCCTGAAGCTTCAAAACGGACGGTAATTTGGTCAAAAAATAATTTATTCATGTGAGCGAAATATTCCCGGTAAACACTTCCGGCGAAGGATTGGGAAATCGTCAGCGTAAGTAGCAATATTACACTCCCAATAAATGTGGCTTTAAGGCTGGAAAATTTTTTACTTCCAGAAGTTAAATCCATTTTGCCAAATTTTGATTTGAGGTTGCATGAAAAATATGGGTTTGATTTCTGCAACATAATTTGTAATAAAACAATGCCCGCCAGTTGCTATAGATCGATAGTTTCAATCTGACATGCGCCTTCCCCAGGTCCGAAAAATCTTTCGCAAGCACCAGGAAAAAAGTTCTGCTCCCTCTCTTGGTGGGAGAGAGCTGAGGAGGGGGCTTACCCAACATCAATCAGGCATGTGCGAATAAAAAAAGTATAGAATTGTCCAGAAAATCGGAATTAATTCCGTCAATAAATAATTACTCACCGCGTCCTCAGTTAACACTTGCTGCAGTTTCATCGATACAAACGGTCATCTGTTCATCTTGTTCTTGCGAGATGGCAGGAACAAAAGGATAAAACCGAATGAACGCAGGGGTATAGCGTGCTGTCCATTGACCTGACTCATCGACAAATAAATTTTTGGTTTTGTTTGACTCCAAAAATTGCCATAGGCAAAAAATTGTCATTTTCTTTAATGAATACTACAGGGAAAACCCTTAATGGTCTGATTCAATTCTATGACAGTGATAATGGCTGTCTGGCAGGAACTTGCAAATGAATAATTGCTATCGCTATTAATTCTTATTTTCTGAAGCAAATTTCGATCCGGCGATACTGGGCGATGACAGATTTGCATAACGGCCATAATTGCTCATTTTAACTTGGCGAATGAATTGTTAGATTGCAGCAGAACTTACTCTAAACAATCATCAGTGAAATTACATTCAGTCCATGCTTTGGCATTTTTCAAAAAGTCATCTTCTTCATCATCAATATCGAGCCCGTCCTTTGCGTGTTTGGGCGGCATCTTTAGTAGAAAGCCCGGTATGTATAAAATGTCATTGCTTTCATCAAAGTTTAATTGATGTTCACTCATTTCTGTTCTCCCAAAATTTTAACAATTGATCGCAATATATAGAGATCA
>CAIWKC010000253.1 GCA_903913145.1 uncultured Gallionellaceae bacterium
ACTAAATACTATCGACTAAATAACTTATAGACTGATTTTCAAAATGAATAAATTTGCTTTTGTATTCCCCGGTCAAGGTTCTCAATCGCGTGGCATGATGAACAATTATGCTGAGTTTGCGGCTGTAAAAGAGACATTTACAGAAGCATCAGATGTCCTCAAGCAAGACCTGTGGCAGTTGGTTGCAGAAGGTAGTGACGCAGAGCTCAGTGCTACAGTGAACACACAACCCGTAATGTTGACGGCTGGTGTTGCTGTTTATCGTGCATGGCTATCTCAAAATGGGCCTAAACCAAGCTATTTGGCTGGCCATAGCCTGGGCGAATACACTGCATTAGTTGCAGGGGGCGCGATAAATTTTGCCGATGCGCTGCCATTGGTACGCTTTCGAGCCCAATGTATGCAGCAAGCCGTACCTGAAGGAGTGGGCGGAATTGCCGCAATTCTGGGTATAGACGATGACGTAGTTAGAGCCGTGTGTATAGAAGGAGCCCAAGGTGAAGTACTGGAGGCCGTGAACTACAATTCACCAGGACAAGTAGTTATTGCTGGAAACCGTTCTGCTGTTGAACGCGGCATGGAATTGGCTAAAGCCAAAGGCGCAAAACGCGCCATTATGCTGCCTATGAGTGTTCCATCACATTGCCAACTGCTAAAAGGCGCAGCCGAACAGTTGCGGGATTACCTGAAAAATATACAGGTCAATGTTCCTTCCATACCAGTACTGCATAACGCTGATGTCAAGTCATACAACGATGCTGACTTAATCAAGGATGCAATGGTGCGGCAATTATATTCACCTGTGCGCTGGGTTGAGACGATGCAAGCTTTCGGTAAATTGGGCATTACTCATAATGTTGAGTGCGCGCCAGGCAAAGTATTGGCCGGATTGAACAAAAGAATTGATTCCAACCAGCAAGCATTGGCTATAAATGATGGTGAAGCTTTGAAATCAGTTTTGGCTACACTAAGATAAAGAAGGGATGAATTTATGTTACTGCAAGGACAAGTTGCACTGGTAACGGGAGCATCACGAGGTATAGGTCAAGCGATTGCATTAGAATTAGGTAAGCAAGGTGCAACGGTAATTGGAACCGCAACCAGTGAAAATGGCGCGCAGGCAATTAGTACCTATTTGGATGCTGCCGGTATAAAAGGCAAAGGCTATGCGCTGAATGTTAACGATGCGGCACAAACTGAGCAAGTTCTGGCAGGTATACGTGAACAGTTCGGAGAAATTTCGATTCTGGTAAACAACGCCGGAATAACCAAAGATAACCTGCTGGCTCGCATGAGCGAGGAAGAATGGGATGATGTACTTACAACAAACCTCAAATCTGTATTTCGTCTGAGTCGCGCTGTATTGCGCGCTATGATGAAAGCCAGGGGCGGGCGCATAATCAGCATATCCTCAGTTGTTGGAAGCATGGGAAATCCCGGGCAGTCCAATTATGCTGCCTCAAAAGCAGGGATGGCCGGTTTCACAAAATCGCTCGCACAGGAAATTGGCAGTCGCAACATTACTGTAAATTGCGTTGCGCCTGGATTCATTGACACAGACATGACTGAAGCGCTGGGTGATGAACAACGTGCAAAGCTGGTAGAACATGTTCCTTTGAAGCGACTTGGGAAACCCGCTGATGTTGCAGCAGCTGTAGCCTTTTTGGCCGGACCGGGAGCCGCATATATTACAGGGGTCACTTTGCATGTTAACGGTGGAATGTACATGGAGTAATAATTGCCATTACAAATCCAATTTTCTTCGCCATATAGCTTTGCCCACAAAAATTACTAATACATATCAAACATATGTGGCTGCTCAATTTTTTGTTCACGCCTTGTCTAGCTTGGAAAAATAAATTTTTAGATGCAATCAGTATCAAGCAGTTTGGAAATTGGCTCGAGTTTGGTAGAATGCTCGCGCTTTTTGAAAATTAATCATAGGGAGTAATGGAATGTCTAACATCGAACAACGCGTCAAGAAAATCGTAGCCGAACAACTCGGCGTTAATGAAACCGAAGTCAAGAACGAATCTTCGTTCGTCAACGATCTCGGCGCAGACTCTTTGGATACTGTTGAATTGGTGATGGCACTGGAAGAAGAATTCGGCGTTGAAATTCCTGACGAAGAAGCAGAAAAGATCACTACCGTGCAGAATGCTATTGACTACGTCAACGCACACCCAAAGTAATTGGTCGTTTTGATTCATTTTACCTTCGTAATTGGAGTCCGGTTTGACTAAACGCAGAGTCGTTGTAACTGGCTTGGGCATAGTATCCCCAGTAGGTATTGGTGTTGCACAAGCTTGGCAAAATATCGTGGCCGGAAAATCTGGCATTACACGAATCACGCGCTTTGATCCGTCAGCTTTTGCTTGTCAAGTAGCGGGTGAAGTCAATGGATTCGATGTGTCACAATACCTTCCTGCCAAGGAAGCTCGGCGCATGGATCGCTTTGTTCATTTCGGCTTGGCGGCAGGCATAGAAGCGTTTAAAGATTCCGGACTCGAAGTAACTGAACAAAATGCCGAGCGAATCGGTGTGTGCATCAGTTCAGGAATTGGCGGACTGCCGATGATTGAAGAAACACATAATGATTTTGTGACAGGTGGCCCGCGTAAGATATCTCCTTTCTTCATTCCCGCCACGATCATCAATATGATATCTGGCAATCTGTCTATTATGTTTGGACTGAAGGGGCCGAATTTCTCGGTGGTGACTGCCTGTACAACCGGAACTCACAGCATCGGTGAATCGTTTCGCAAAATTGAATACGGCGATGCCGATGTAATGATAGCCGGTGGCGCTGAATCGACCATTTCGCATTTGGCAGTGGGTGGGTTTTCCTCTGCCAAAGCATTGTCAACCCGTAACGATGATCCGGCTACTGCCAGTCGTCCATGGGACAAAGACCGTGACGGATTCGTCATGGGAGAAGGTTCCGGTGTTCTGGTTCTGGAAGAATATGAACACGCCAAAGCTCGCGGCGCCAGAATATATGCCGAAATAACGGGGTACGGTATGAGTGCAGATGCCTATCACATGACTGCTCCGAGTATGGACGGGCCAAAGCGCAGCATGCTTAATGCGTTGCGCAATGCCAAACTTAATCCGGATCAGGTGCAATATGTTAATGCACATGGCACGTCAACCCCGTTGGGAGACAAGAATGAATCCGAAGCTATCAAACTAGCATTCGGCGACTATGCCAAAAAATTGGTTGTGAATTCTACTAAGTCAATGACAGGTCACTTGTTGGGTGGTGCTGGGGGAATAGAGTCACTGTTCTGCGTGCTCGCGCTTCATCATCAAATTTCACCACCAACTATCAACATTTTCGAGCAAGATCCGGAATGTGATTTGGATTACTGCGCGAATACCGCTCGCCAGATGAAAATAGATGTAGCGGTGAATAACAATTTTGGTTTTGGCGGAACGAACGGTTCGCTGGTTTTCCGTAAAATCTAGGCAAACCGTTGTAGTGGTTTACTCTGCTCCTTGAATTCGATTGGTTCCTAGCCTGTCATTCCCGCGCAAGCGGGAATGCAGTTGATTAGAAAATGCATTGATATTTGATATAAATGCATTGTCTGTTTCGCAGTGTATTGATCTTGCTGGCTTCCGGTTTGCGCTAGAATGACTGGGCGATTGGCTTTATACCGCAGTAATTGTAAATCAAATTGTTTGGCCAATAGTAATTAAGCTCAGAGCCATTTTTCTCAAAGTTTGCGGTTTTGTTTGTACACGATAATGCAGGTATAACCGTTTAAACAACATTCTTTTCCTTTAGCCTCACTAGACTAAGTAAATTCATGAGTCCAATTAAAGAATTTGTGCTTTGGTTGATTTTTGTTTTAGTCATATTCTCCGGCCTGGTTGGATACTATGCGTTACGCCCTTTGCCCTTTACTCAATTGCCCTATGAGTTTTCTCTGAAGCAAGGCAGCAGTCTTAAAAGTGCAGCGCGCCAAATGAAGCTGGCCGAAGTACTACCCAGTGATTGGCTTTTCGTTTTATTGGCACGTGGCCTGGGTAAAGCAACGCAGATAAAACCCGGGAATTATGAAATCGAAGAACCCATCAGTCCTTTGCAATTATTGGATATGATCAGCAAGGGGCGCGTTGAGCAAAGTGAAATAACGATAGTTGAGGGTTTTAGCTTTACTCAGTTGAGGCAAAATCTTAACGCTTCTGCAGCTTTAAGACATGACTCTGCAACCTTGCCAGATGACGAGATATTAAAGCGTATTGGTGCTGATGAGAATAGGGCTGAAGGATTGTTTTTCCCCGATACATACAACTTCGCAACTGGAAGCAGCGACTTGTCTGTGTTGAAACGCGCTTATCAACTCATGCAGAAACATTTGCAAGAGAACTGGAGCAAGCGTGATCCTGATCTGCCGCTCAACTCACCCTATGATGCTTTAATCTTGGCTTCAATTGTGGAAAAAGAAACGGGACAAGCCATAGACCGGCCGATGATCGCCGGAGTATTTATCAATCGCCTAAAGAAAAAAATGCTGCTACAAACTGACCCTACCGTCATTTATGGCATGGGTGAAAAATTTGACGGTAATTTACGCAAGCGCGATTTGCAAACTGATACTCCGTATAATACATATACCCGTGGAGGACTAACCCCCACTCCAATTGCATTGCCCGGTTTGGCGTCAATTCAAGCGGCACTTCACCCGGCTAAAACCAATGCCCTTTATTTCGTAGCTCGTGGTGATGGCAGTTCGTATTTCTCCAGTACACTCACTGAACATAACAACGCGGTAAACAAATATCAACTAAAATGAGTAAAGCGAAATTTATTACCTTCGAAGGCGTGGATGGAGCAGGGAAAAGTACTCATCTTGAGTGGTTTTCCAATACATTGCGCCAACATGGTATCGATATTTTAGTTACGCGCGAACCTGGTGGCACGCCTTTAGGTGAGCAGTTGCGCGAGATTTTATTAAATCATCCTATGCACCCCGAAACTGAAGCACTGCTGATGTTCGCTGCGCGTCGCGAACATGTTGAGCAAGTTATTCGCCCCGCGTTACAACGGGGTACCTGGGTTATCTCTGACCGTTTCACTGATGCCAGTATGGCTTACCAAGGTGGGGGCAGGGGGGTATCACTGTCCAAACTAGAGCAACTTGAGCATTGGGTGCATCCTGATCTGCAACCAGACCTGACCTTATTATTCGATATTCCCATCGAAATTGCCCGTCAACGTTTGGACAATAATATTTCACTAGACCGTTTTGAAAAAGAGCAAGGCACCTTTTTCGAAAAGGTACGTCAAGCTTATTTGGCGCGCAGCCAAAAAACGCCGGCTAGATTTGCAGTAATTCATGCTGAAAAAACCAGAGATGAAGTTCAGGCGAACTTGCAAAGAATAGTGCTATCTTTGATATGAAAGAAATCTATCCCTGGAACCAGAATATTTGGAACAGGCTAAACGGGCTTCGTACCCACCTCCCTAACGCGCTGCTGATCAAAGGTCCGGCAGGTATTGGCAAACTGGATATGGCGTTTAACTACGCTCAATCTTTGTTGTGTGAAACGCCAACAAATGAAGGCTTTCCCTGCTGTCGGTGCAATTCCTGTCATTGGTTCGAGCAAGGCTCCCATCCTGATTTTCGCTTGGTGCAACCTGATGCTTTAAGCGATTCTGAAGATATTACCGAAAAAGAAAGTGGAAAAAAACCATCACGCGAGATTAGCGTCGATCAAATTCGTGCCTTATCCAGTTTTGCAAATTTGTCTGCGCATCGGGGTGGATATCGCATTGTCCTGGTTCATCCAGCAGAGTCTATGAACAATAATTCTGCCAATGCGCTTCTTAAAACTTTGGAAGAGCCAACCGAAAATTTACTTTTCATACTCGTCACTCATAAGCCACAACAATTATTACCAACAATTCTGAGTCGCTGCTTAAGCGTAACGGTAAATACGCCCAGCTTGAAGAGCGGTATAGACTGGCTTAAAAGTCAAAATGTTAAAAACCCAGAAAAAGTAATAGCACAGGCTGGATTCGCTCCATTGCAAGCTTTGCATTTGTCTGAAGATGGCGAATGGACCGAAGAGGGAACCTTATTGTTGTCTGCAATCCAGAAACCCGCCCAAATGGATGCACTAATCCTAGCTGAAAAATTACAGCGCTCTGCACCAGCGCAAGTCATTCATTGTTTACAGCAATGGTGTTATGACTTGAACTGTGCAAAGTTGACAGGGGAGGTTCGTTATTTCCCTGAACAAGCTGATACATTATTGAAACTATCGGCAAATATTCCTTCAATGCGTTTACTCGGATTTCATGCCGAATTGCAGACGGCAATGCGTGAGGCCTTCCATCCGCTCAATGCCAAGTTACAATTCGAATCTGTTTTTTTGTCTTATAGGCAATTATTTGCCACTACTAGCGCATAACCAACATGTTTATTGATTCACACTGCCACCTGAATTTTCCTGAACTGGCTGACAATCTGGATGATGTATTGTCAAAAATGAAGCTCAATACCGTGACGCACGCTCTTTGCGTTTCAGTTGATTTAGACAAGCTCCCCCAAATTTTGCAGCTAGCCGAACAGCATGACAACCTTTACGCTTCTGTTGGGGTCCATCCTGACTATGAATTAGCGGACGAACCGACCCAGGCAGAACTGGTTAGTTTAGCCCAACACCCCAAAGTCATCGCTATAGGTGAGACTGGACTGGATTATTACCGTTTGCAGGGTGACCTGGAATGGCAACGTAATCGTTTTCGTACTCATATCCGTGCAGCTCGAGAATGCGGCAAGCCTCTAATTATCCATACTCGATCTTCTGCATCTGACACGCTACAAATCATGCAGGAAGAAGATGCAAGAAAAATCGGTGGCGTTATGCATTGTTTTACCGAATCTCTCGAAGTCGCCTATGCAGCGATTGAAATGGGTTTCTATATTTCATTCTCCGGAATCGTTACTTTTAAAAATGCTCTCGAAATCAAAAATGTTGCTGCAACCATTCCACTGCAAAGTATTTTGATCGAAACAGATTCTCCGTATTTGGCTCCCGTGCCTTATCGCGGCAAACTTAACCAACCAGCCTACGTCAAGCACGTAGCAGAAGAATTAGCCAAATTACGGGATGTTTCGGTCGAGGACATAGGGCTCGCGACATCAGAGAACTTTCGTAGGCTTTTTAAGGTTAGAGCTTGATGTCTATGTTTCCCAATTACGCATAATGTATAAGGAGTCTCACGCATCCCGTTGTAATTACTAAATAATTTACTTGTTTGGAAATCGTTTCCAAGCCGTGAAACTGTACCGAGTTTTGCCATGTTCATGATTTTCTCCATCGTTGTCAAAGTAATTTGCCGTTTCATACCGTCATCCCTTCCGCTGCAATCACCGTCAACCGAACGCGCTTTTTCGGCTTCGATTGACGCTTTAAACTGGGGCCACGCGTCCCGAATGTGAACGCATAGGGGTATCTGACTTCCCAGTAGCCGTTGTCCTGCAAGCGTCCCATTAAGCGACCCTCACTGAGAAGAGCTCGAATACGGCGCGGGGTCACATTCCAGTCTTTAGCGACGAACGTCACAGGGACAAAATGCCCGCCCTGCAATCCGAAGGCCAGCACCTGTTTTGCTTCCTTGGGTACGGGTTCCATGCAACTGGCTTCGTCCAAAATGGCTTTGAAGTGATCAAAGGGTTTCATGCTGCACCTGCCTTTCTGGGTTGAGCTTGCGGCGGTCTTTGCGCCTCTTGCGGTTTTTGTCTGCGGTCAGGGAAGGGCACCACGGTTGATGCGGTTTTAGCTTTGCCTGATGCGGCATACAGCTGCCTGAATAACTTGGCCTGTGCAAATACGTGCTCGTTGTTTTGCAACCACACGGCATCAAAGCTGCGACCGTTGGGCGCAAACAGTTGGTGGTCTCTAATCGTCCAACCTTCCCAAGCAACGCCAGGTAAAGCGACCCCTCGGAGTATGCGCAACATGCGGAACGCCATCCACGGAATGCGCGCGCCGCCTGTTTCCCAGTTCTGTATCGTGCGCTTGGTCACGTTCAACGCTTCGGCAGCTTGCAGGCGCGTCAAGCCTGCCTGCTTGCGTATGTCCGCGAAGTGGTGCGGGTCAATCCAACGCCGCCCGCTCATCTGGCACCCCGCATCCGGTTCGTCATAAGCACCTGAAGCTTTTGCCAAAGGGAGTGGGTTGCTTGCAGGTCTTCGAAATCCGCAAGACCCTTGGCTACAGCATTGCGCATCTTGTTGCGGGCACGTTCCACGGCAAAGAACACATGCAGAAATTCGGCATCGTCCAAGTGCAGGGTGTGCCTTCCTTGCTGCCGCGCTTGCGCGCGGCTAGCAAGATCAGCCCCCCTGACTTGGCGGCAGCTTCTTCTAACCCCAGCGTCCCTATAAATTTCAGGCTTCTGCTGCGCGGCTTCGCCTTGCTGGCCTGTATGAAACTGAAGGTTTTTACCTTCTTTGTTTTTCCCTGTGCCTTCGAGGTTGTCGGCAGTCAGCCCATGCGGGCTAGTGCCAAAGTCAAAACCTTCAGTTCCCGGCAGCAGGTCGCGCAATTCTTCGATCGGGGACTTTTCAAAGTTAAAAATTTCACTCCTGGCATCCTCCTTGGAATCTTGTCGGGGCATGGGGGATTGCAAGCTGCAAAGGTGGAACAGTTGTTTTTGGCGTTAATAATCGTGCCAATCTATGCACAAACAGGCCGCAAGGGTGTTTTTGTACC
>CAIWKC010000254.1 GCA_903913145.1 uncultured Gallionellaceae bacterium
ATAAAATCTGCATTCTTATCACGCAGCATAAGATAGGCTATCTCATGATCCATCACACGATTCTCGCCGCCGATACCGGCGCTATGCGCGCAGTGTAAAACCATGCCGCGTATTTGGCGGTCAGGAGGATTGTAATATCCATCAGTATGCCATTTGATTGCACGATCGGTGTAAGGAATATAATTTTGCCTTTGGGCATCATCACTGCAAACGGTGATGCGTGTGACGCCCTCTTCTCCGGCGAGCCAATTGGCATCCAACTGTTTTAATCCGAACTGTTCGGCGAAGCTTTGAACCGAGTGCTCGTCCATCTCAACGCGGGTGACATAGATTGCCATGTTACTGCGTTGACAACAGGAAATCATTTTGGCACGTTCTGCCTTGGTAACAGCTTTGGGATTATTGATTTCCACGATGAGTTCGTTCGCATTAACAATAGCATGTTTTAATTTGCGTTCGTGCCAATGCAAATAGGCTTCGGCATCATCAAGATCAAAGGGGTTTGGCATGGATTATTCGCCGGAAGAGGCAACCCGTTTACGTGTTTGCCGCGGCTCACTTTCAAGCAGATTGCGAAAAGTCTTTTCTATCATCTCTACCGCTTCAGGCGCTTCGATACTCATCATCTGGTCAATAATCCAGCCGTTGTCTTTTTCGTCCATGACCTGATCAATGCAATAGCCCAGATAACGGGTAAAAGAGAAATCAGGGCCGTTATCGCCGTAACCGAATTCAGCATACTCTCCCGCCCGGAGATTGAGCTGATCGATGAAACGATGCTTACATTCAGACAGCTCGCTCTCGAGTAAGCGACTTTCATTTTCGGCGTGAGTTTCAGCCACACGGTTGGCCAAAGCCGTTGTAAAGATCAACCGGTCATCTGCAGATAATTTGCGATAAGCTATGCGATCGGCAACTTGAATCTGAAACAATAAAAATTCCGTCAGAAATGAAAAGTATTGCTTGCCAATGGCGATTTCAAATTTCGCTTTGCGCGTATTTTTTAATGTATTATCGGCAATGCGGTAAATGACGAAGAAAAGCGCTCCGGCAAGCTCGCTAGGAGTATGTTGGCGTCTTGGTTTAAACCAGTTGCTTTTGATGCGCAAGATCAGCCTTTACGAATAAAGAACTCATGCACACCCGGACTGACCTCGATGTTTTCCAGCAAAGTCATGCTCGTGGCAGAAGCCCATCCCCCGATATCAGACTGCACCCCGGGACAATCACTAATGAGTCTTAAAATTTCTCCGGTTTTCATGCCGTTTAATAATTTCTTTGCCTCAATGATCGGACCGGGACAAACCACGCCGCGTATATCCAAAGTGGCATTCACGCTGAGTGCATTTCCCTTGCCTTTTTGTATGTGATAACCCGTACTTCCATCAGGCATCATTTCACTTTTCAGAATTTGATTGCCAGTATGCTTCGCCCAAGCGAAAAGATCGTCTGATGTTCCCGGACAATTTGATACCAGCAATAGTACTTGTCCAGCGGAGAGGTCATCGACGATGCGTTTTGCCCCAATGAGAGGCTTGGGACAAGAAAGTCCTTTCATGTCCAGCACCACATCAATATTGTTATCCATTTGTTTCTCCCTATTGCCAGCAGCAATATGATTAAGTTTAACGGTAGGCTCCGTTGGTTGATTATTTTTCAGTAGCCGCCTTTGCCCAGAGGTTGAGGTAATCCTGCAACCTTGGCAGCCTGTTTCGCAGGGCCAATCGGGAACAAGTCATACAATGCTTTGCTGTCTGCTTCCGGCCAAAATTCATTGACCGCCTTGAGCATGTTGCGGAAATTCGGTGTATGCCCGTGTTCGCGATACTGTTCACGCATAAAATTGACGATCTCCCAATGCTTTGGGGTCAACTCGATTCCTTCGGCCGCAGCGATCACACTAACCACTTCTTCGCTGTAATCGGCTTCCAACAAATAACCTTCCGCGTCCGTCTCAAGTTCATTTCCTGACACTGTGTATCCCATTTATTTCCTCCTCAAAATAATAATTTCACACCACCACTAGCTTAAATCGGAGATCACTTTGTAGGGTACGAAAATCCCGCAGCCGTAGCGACGGTCTGTACCCAATCCCGCGTACTGCAAACGCAAAGAGTCTTCCGGCTTAAGATCATGGATTACCAGACTAAAGCCACTTATCGTATGGCTAGCAAATGCCAAGTGATTTCGCATTCCGCAAATTAATTTGGCATTATTGATACCCAACTCGGCTAAGCGCTCATTTACTTCATTTACGAAACTTATTTCATCATCGTCAGTATTGACCAAATGCGCATGCAAGGTCGGATAGGGCTGAATTGCGCGCAACTTGAAACTTCCCAGTTGCAATATGCTGTTTCCGATTTTGAGGCCCAACCCGCTTAGCGCTGCAGCCTGCGTGCTGAGTTCGTCCGGTAATCTTAATGCCAGCTTGGCACGCTTTGGCAATAACATTCCGTCCCCGCTTGTGGTGGTCCGAAGCGGAATCACTCCTATTGCCTGGTCTCTTTCCAAGTTAGGCATGCAACGCACCAAGGATTCCCATAGGTCGAAATGATAGCTACTCGGAATCGTATCTCCGCTCACATCAAATACTGCATCAATCATTTCGGCAACCGGGGAAGTCACGCGGCTGTTACCTGCGAGTCGGCCCAGTCCTGCATGGATTTTGCCCATAGTTGGGCAGTAGCCGGATCAATATCAAATATTGTAAATCGTTTGCCTTCTCGTATACGTACACGCAACAGGCTCATACCTCCCTCGGCGTGGTCGATTTGGTGCAATTCAATTTCTTGAGACCCCAATGGAACCTTGAATTTGGCCAGTTCGACAAGCTTTGCCATGTTGACTCTCTATGGTTATACGATGAATGGTGAGTTTATCCGGAAACACTATATATGTGAAATACTACTCACGGACTGCGCAATACCACCCGTAAGGGTTATAAAAAATACCCGCTACGGGTGATAGTTAGCTTGCGAGATGCACCGTACCATCTCATCCTATCAAGAAGCTGGGTCAAAGCTTGAACCCGGACGAGTCTGAAATGTTTCCCGCCCCCGCCGGGCCTAATACCGAAGTCTGTCGCTGAGCGACTGAAAGGAAATGACAATGGCAAAGAAAATGCATGACACCCCAAATCTCGATCAACTTGAGTCCGGACCCTGGCCCAGTTTTGTAACCGGTCTTAAAGACTTGGCCAAAGAGAAAGATTACGTGGTAGATCTACTGGGGCAACTGGAAGAATCTTATAAAACGCGCAAAGGGTATTGGAAGGGCGGCACGGTCGGTGTGTTTGGTTACGGCGGCGGCGTTATTCCGCGTTTCACCGAACTCAAGAATGAAGACGGCACACCGAAATTCAAGGATTCTGCCGAATTCCACACACTTCGCGTTATGCCTCCGCCAGGTATGCATTATGACACGGACACATTGCGCCAATTTTGCGATATCTGGGAAAAGCATGGTTCCGGTTTAATTGCATTCCACGGACAATCCGGCGATATCATGTTTCAGGGTGCGACAACAGACAATGTGCAAAAAGCATTCGACGAAATTAATGAAATGGGCTTTGATCTTGGTGGCGCAGGCCCGGCAGTGCGCACTTCGATGTCTTGTGTAGGAGCGGCTCGTTGCGAGCAATCATGCTACAACGAAGCGCAGGCGCATCGTGCCGTGTTGAATACCTTTCTGGACGACATTCACCGCCCTTCATTGCCTTACAAATTCAAATTTAAATTCTCCGGTTGCCCGAATGACTGCATGAATTCTGTTCAGCGTGCAGATATGGCGGTTATCGGAACTTGGCGCGACAAGATGCGTTCTGATGAGGGATTGGCCAAAAAGTGGTTCGCTAAACACGGTATGGATGAATTGGTCAATGATGTAGTTGCGCGTTGCCCGACTAAAACATTTCAGGTTAAAGAGTTGAATAAGATCAAGAGCGGGGAGCACATTACCTCTGTTGCAGTAAGCGATACGCACGGCATCGAGATCAACAATCAAGATTGCGTGCGTTGCATGCACTGTATCAACGTAATGACCGGTGCTTTGGCAACTGGTACAGATAAGGGCGCTACGATTCTGGTCGGTGGCAAGAGTCATCTGAAAATCGGCGGTTTGATGGGCACCGTTGTGATTCCGTTTATGAAGCTTGACACTGAAGAAGACGTCGAAAAGTTGGTTGATCTTGCGCAACGTACGATCGATTTCTTTGCTGAAAACGCATTGGAACATGAGCGGACCGGAGAAATGATCGAACGTATTGGTTTGTCTAATTTTCTTGATGCAATGGAGATCGATGTTGATCCGGCCATGGTTAATTCCCCACGAATGAACCCTTACGTGCGTACTGACGGTTGGGAAGAAGAAGTATCCAAGATTAACGCCAAAAAGAAAGCAGCCTAACGAGCTTCAAAAATAATGCTAACAATGAATCCCGTTAATGCATTCTAACTCTGGAGATAGATAATGAATCAAGCCGTTCAAGCAGCAGCACCAGCAGCAAAACGCAAGCCAAAAGAAACAGGCGTGCCGGATAACCAAAAGTATCTGCACCCAATGCTGGCAAAGAATTACGGTAACTGGAAATACCATGACCGCCCACGTCCGGGTGTGTTGCACCATGTGTCACACTCAGGCGATGAGGTCTGGACAGTCCGTGCAGGAACAGCACGCCAGATGGATATTTATACCATCCGTAAGTTGTGCGACATTGGTGACAAGTTTGCCGATGGCCGCGTACGTTTCACAATTCGCTCCAACATCGAATTTATCGTGGCAGACGAAAAGAAAGTTGCCCCTTTGATCACCGAACTTGAAAAGCACGGCTTTCCAGTGGGTGGGACCGGCAACTCGGTAACCATGATTGCACATACTCAGGGTTGGTTGCATTGTGATATTCCCGGAACCGATGCATCAGGTGTGGTGAAGTCCTTAATGGATGAGTTGTACGACGAGTTTCGCCGCGAAGAAATGCCAAACCGGGTTCACCTTTCAACTTCTTGTTGCGAGATCAATTGCGGTGGTCAGGCTGACATAGCAATCATTGTGCAACACACTAAGCCTCCCGTTATTAATCACGATTTGGTGGCCAATGTGTGTGAGCGTCCAACAGTTGTTGCTCGCTGCCCGGTTGCCGCAATCCGTCCGGCTATGGTAAACGGCAAGCCATCATTGGAAATTGACGAAGCCAAGTGTATGTGCTGCGGTGCTTGCTATCCGCCATGCCCACCGATGCAAATTAATGACCCGGAAAACTCCAAGCTCGCTATTTGGGTAGGTGGCAAGAATTCCAATGCACGTGGCAAGCCAACCTTCATGAAGATGGTTGCTTCCGGGTTGCCAAACAATGCGCCGCGTTGGCCTGAAGTTGCTGAAGCAGTGAAGAATATTCTGCGCGTTTACAAGGAAGATGCCCGTCCCTGGGAGCGTATTGCCGATTGGATAGATCGTATTGGCTGGCCTCGTTTCTTTGAAAAAACAGGTTTGCCTTTCACCAAGTATCTGATTGATGACTGGCGTGGTTCGCGTGCCAATCTGAACGCTTCTACCCATATTCGTTTCTAAGGGGAATAGCAAATGAAGCTTGGAATCGTAGTTAACGAAGGACCATACCAACATCAGTCCAGCGACTCTGCCTATCTGTTTGCAAAAGCAGCCATAGTCAAAGGACATGAAGTATGGCGTGTGTTCTTCTATCACGATGGTGTAAATAACGCGACCAAGTTGACTGAGCCGCCTCAGGATGATCGCAATATTGTGAACCGCTGGACCAAGTTGGCGGAAGAACATAATGTGGATTTAGTGGTGTGCGTTGCAGCAGCTTTGCGCAGGGGAATTAAACCTGAGAATCTGGCGCAAGGTTTTCGGATTTCCGGCTTGGGCCAATTAGTTGAAGCTGGCACGCAGTGTGACCGACTAATTACCTTTGGCGATTAAGGAGAGACACAATGAGTGAGTCTGTTGTTAAAAAATTCATGTTTGTCAATCGCAAGGCTCCTTACGGAACAATTTATGCGTTGGAGTCTCTGGAAGTGGTATTGATAACTGCTGCATTCGATCAGGATGTTTCGCTGGTATTTCTTGATGACGGTGTGTTTCAGTTAAAAAAGTCCCAGCAAACAAAAGCAATAGAAATTAAAAATTTTTCACCGACCTACCGTGCTTTGGATGGTTACGATGTGGAAAAATTGTATGTGGAAAAAGAATCTATGGATGCGCGCGGGTTAACCGAGGACGATTTGTTGGTTGATGTCACGGTTCTCAGCAGTGCAGAGATAGGTGCGCTGATGAATGAACAAGATGTTGTCTTGAGTTTCTAAGGAAAAATCATATGCTACATATCATCAACAAATCTCCTCTGGAAAACGGTTCGCTGGACAATTGCCTGCGCGTAGCAAACGGCGGAGAAATTCTGCTGATCGAAGATGCAGTCTATGCGGCGACCAAAGGCAATGCGTTTGAATCTAAACTTGGCGAAGCAGCTACGCGCTTTAAGATTTATGTGTTGCAACCGGATCTGGACGCGCGTGGCATGAGCGATCGTATCATTGCAGGCGTCACGGCTGTTGATTACGGCGGTTTCGTTGATCTGACGGTAAATAACAAAAACTGCCAATCTTGGCTGTAAGGTGAAGTTCGCGTAGCGATTTGTATGTCCTTATCTCCCGCTTGCGAAGGGGATATAGATTGGGGGCATTTTCGGAAGAGAGTTTGGTTGAGGGAACTTTCTCCGGATACTTAAGAATGGAATAGCACATTTACTCAACATTTTTCACAAGGAGAATTAGCATGGCGAATATCGATGTGGGCGGTAAAAACTACGAAACGGACGAAGAAGGTTATTTGGTTAATTTGACTGACTGGAATGCTGATATTGCGAATTACATCGCGAAGACAGAGAGCATCGAAATGTCGGATCAGCATTGGGAAGTTATTAATTTTCTGCGCGAATATTTCGAAGAATACCAAATCGCTCCGGCAGTGCGCGTGTTGACAAAAGCTATTGGCAAGAAACTGGGTGCAGAAAAAGGCAACAGCGAGTACCTGTATGGTTTATTCCCTTACGGTCCTGGAAAACAGGCATGCAAAATCGCCGGTTTGCCGAAGCCAACCGGTTGCGTTTAGTTCGTTAACTCAATTTCCTGACGATGAACCTGATGATCGCGATTCTTTTTTATCTTGCGACTTTATTTTTTGTCGTCGGGTTGTTTCACCGTATTCGTGTGTATGCAAGCACGCCCGCTCCGCTAAAAATACCCACAACACCTGCACCAACAACAACCGGTGGTGTGGTTTTGCGGATGACACGCGAAGTGGTTTTCTTTGAGAGCCTGTTTAAAGCCAACCTTTGGACTTGGGCCATGGGTTGGATGTTTCATGCTGGTATGGCGTTGGTGTTGATGAGACATCTGCGTTATTTTACAGAACCCGTATGGGGCTGGGTGGTTTTGATCCAGCCATTTGGAATCTATGCCGGAATCGCCATGCTGATTGGCTTGTGCGGTTTGTGGACGCGACGTTTATTCGTCGAGCGCATCAGGTATATTTCCACTCCTTCCGATCATTTAATGCTGTTGCTCCTAATCGGCATAGTTAGCTCCGGTCTGTTGATGCAATTTTTTGTGCATACGGATGTGATCGCGGTTAAAAATTATTTTCAAGGTTTATTGAATTTCAACATCCAGCCTTTACCGGTAGATATAACGCTAGCATTGCACTTGTTATCAGTTGTGATGCTTCTGGTGATCTTTCCCATCAGCAAGCTTTTGCATGCACCTGGTGTCTTTTTTTCGCCAACCCGTAACCAGACGGATAATCCCCGTGAGAATCGCCATCTAAGCACATGGGCAGCCAAGTTGGAGTCTGAGAAATAATATGGCAGATATCACAGCTCCGGCTTATCGAATCATACCCATCATCCCGGCACTAATACCGGATGCGATGGCAGGCAAAGGCCCCTATGTTGCCAATGATAAAATCAACGAGGCCATCGGCTTTCCCGGTCAATTGGTGGAAGACTGGCATGACCGCGCAATCGCCAAAATGGGCGAACTGCTATCCAAATACCGTTCGCTCAAAGTCTTTATGGATGCGTGCGTGCATTGCGGAGCCTGTTCCGACAAATGTCACTATTTTATTGGCACGCAAGACCCGAAAAATATGCCGGTTGCACGTCAGGATTTAATGCGCAGTGTGTATCGCCGCTACTTCACTCTGCCCGGTAAATGGTTTCCAAAACTGGTCGGTGCGCGCGATTTGACGCGTGAAGTGCTGGATGAATGGCACAACTATTTTTATCAGTGTTCCGAGTGCCGGCGTTGCTCGGTGTTCTGTCCTTACGGAATTGACACGGCTGAAGTCACTATGGCAGCGCGTGAAATACTTGATTCCGTTGGCTACGGTCAGAAGTATTCAAACGAGATTATTGGCAAGGTTCACAAGATCGGCAATAACCTCGGCTTGCCAGGTCCGGCATTGATCGACACACTGGAAGGTTTGGAAGAGGACGTCAAAGAAGCGACAGGAATCGACGTGCGCTTCCCGATTGATGTTAAAGGAGCAGAAGTACTGTTGATTACACCGTCTGCCGACTTCTTTGCCGAACCGCATATTGACAGCCTGATTGGCTACGCAAAAGTTTTCCATGCCACCGGTACGAGTTGGACGCTTTCTTCAATGTCATCGGAAGCGGGCAATTTTGGTATGTTCATCGGTAACTACGACCAGTTGCGCAAGATCGCCATGCGCATCCGCCAAGCCGCTTTGGAGCTGGGGGTGAAACGCATTGTGGTGGGCGAGTGTGGACACGCCTGGCGCGTTGCTTACAGTTTTTGGAACACGCTAACCGGTGTGGGCGACGGAGCGGATGCGAATGATAAATTTGCGCAAATGTTACAAAAGCAATTGGATCATCGCTACAAGCAGCCCATGCATATCTGTGAATTTACCTGGGACATGATAGAGGACGAGCGCCTGTCTTTCGACAAATCGCTGAACGACAAACACATCATCACTTTTCATGATTCCTGCAATGTGGCGCGTGGTTCGCGCATGGGCAATCTGCCCGGCGGGCAATTTGAGATTCCGCGCAATATCATCAAGGCAGTTGCCAACAACTTTGTCGAAATGTCACCCAACACCACGCATGAACGGACTTTCTGTTGCGGGGGCGGGGGCGGGTTACTAACCGACGATTTGCTTGAGTTGCGCGTTAAAGGCGCGTTGCCGCGTATGGAGGTGTTGCAACAGGCAGTAGATGAACACGGTGTGAATTTTATGGCGACGATATGTGCAATCTGCAAAGCACAATTCACCAAGATCATGCCTATCTACGGATTTGATAGAAGGATGGTTGGCGGTGTACACCAACTGGTCAGCAACGCCATCATTTTGGGCGATAAAAAATAGTAAATTACTGGAGGCAGGAAGACATGTCAGCTACAACTGAAACCCCGCAAAGAACTACTTTCCGACGCTACAAAGATGGCGACAACAAAACCCCTCGCTTCAACCAAGTGATTATGCAGGCGAGCCACACGCACAAATGTCCGACCTATATTCAATCCACGCCTCCGTGCCAGGGTAGTTGTCCGGCAGGTGAGGATATTCGCGGCTATCTCGCGATCGTGCGTGGCACAGAAAAACCTCCGGTCGGGGCAGACGGCAAACCGACTATGCCTTGGCAGGAATATGCCTGGCGGCGTTTGACTGAAGGTAATCCTTTCCCGTCTGTAATGGGACGTGTATGTCCTGCTCCTTGCGAATCAGGTTGTAACCGCAACGCGCTTGAAGACCATGTGGGCATCAATTCGGTGGAACATTTTCTCGGCGAATATGCCATCGCAAACAATCTCTCGTTTCAAAATAAATCCACTCCCAGCGGCAAAAAAGTCGCTGTTATCGGCGGCGGACCGGCGAGTCTTTCTTGCGCGTATCAACTGACTTTAAAAGGTCATGAAGTCACCGTGTTTGACGATCACGAACATCTGGGTGGCATGATGCGCTACGGCATTCCAGGCTTCCGCACTCCGCGAAATGTACTGGATGCGGAGATCAATCGCATCATGGATCTGGGCGTGAAAGCGCGCATGAATTGCCGCATCGGAACTGATGTTACGCTGGAAGAAATTCGCAAAGAATTCGATGCCGTGTTCCTCGGTATGGGCGCGCAAGCCGGTCGCGCCTTGCCGATTGCGGACAGTGCCGCGCCTAACGTAGTGACGGCAACTGCTTTCCTTAAAGCCTTTAATGACGGACGTTTGCAGCATGTAGGCAAACGCGTGGTGGTGGTCGGCGGTGGTGACACGTCCATTGACGTGGCGACCGTTGCGCGTCGTTTGGGGCATTTGGAAAGTTCTCTGCCAACCGAATTTGAACAAGCCATCGCCGGTCAGATGGCGCATGACGTTGCTGAAGTGTCGGTCAAGCAGGGTGCAGAAGTGACGCTGACTTCGATTTTCAATATCGATAAGATGCAAGCCAACAAGCACGAGATCGAACAGGCTCTCGCGGAAGGTATCTCGATCTTGGGCAGTCTCGTTCCGGTTGGCATCGTACGCGGTGCGGATGGTCGTGCAACGGCCTTGCGCGTGATGCAGTGCGAAGCAAAAATTGTCGGCGGCAAGTTGGATGTGAAAAACATCGAAGGCACAGAGCGTAATATTGCGGCAGATTTAATAGTATCGGCGATTGGTCAGGCAGTGGACTTCACCGGTCTGGAAGAATTCAACAACGGCAAGGGCGCGGTTTCCACTGATAAAAACTATTTGGTTACCGGACAGCATGGTGTGTTCGCTGGTGGCGATATTATTCGACCGCATCTGCTGACTACCGCCATTGGTCACGGGTCTATTGCTGCAGATGGCATACACAATTATCTCAACGGCAAAGACTTGGAAAAACGTCCCAAGATTGACGCGCACCAATTCGATTTGATGCGCAAGATGGCAGAAAAAGGTTTGGAAGTTAAACCCAGCACGGAACCTTTGCGCGGCACGGACAAGTCTAATGTGGCGATCCACAATTTTGATAATCGTTCCGACCGGTACGTCATACCGCACGACAAATTATTTCTGGGACATTTTTCAATCGTGGCGCGAAACAAGCGCAATGTCATCACGCTGAATGAGCAGGAAGCACTGGGCAACTTTGACGACCGTTTAGGCGTATTGCTGCAAGACCAGGCAGTCGCTGAAGCCAAGCGCTGTATGAGTTGTGGCATGTGCTTCGAATGTGACAACTGCGTGATGTATTGTCCGCAAACTGCCGTGTTCCGTGTGCCTAAAGCCAAGTCTACTCTGGGTCGCTATGTGGATACTGATTACAACAAATGCATCGGCTGTCATATTTGCGCGGATGTTTGTCCGACCGGTTATATTCAAATGGGCTTGGGCGAGTAATGAGGCTGTTTGCATCCCTGCTGCTTTGCTGTTGCTTCACGCTGGCTTGGGCTAATGATTCGAGCGCGCCCAAACCGGATATAGGCAAGGGCGGACAGTGCGTGAAAGATCCGCAATGGATGCGCAAGAATCACATGCACTTGCTTAAACATCAACGCGACGAAGCAGTGCGCAAGGGTATTCGCGATGACCAGATCAGTTTAAAAAACTGTATTGAATGTCATGCCAGTATCAAGGATGACAGCGTGATTGCCCGTGACGATAGTTTTTGCGTTGCATGCCATCGCTATGAGGCGGTAAAGATAGATTGCTTTGAGTGCCATTCAGGAACTCGCAAAACTGCATGGCTGCAGAGGAATGCAAAATGAGTGACGTCAATTCACAGCGTAGGAATTTCCTCAAGACATCATTGGGTGCTGCTGCAGTGGCTATTGCACCCGGCATGTTGCTGTTCCAGGTGGCACAAGGCAAGTCGGATGGTGCCGATGCGAAAGTTCGCTGGGGTATGTTGATTGACACTGCACAATGCAAACCCGGTTGTAATGATTGCGTGACAGCCTGCAACAAAGAAAATGGGTTGTCCGGCGGCATTGCTGTAACCGATTCTCAGTGGATACGCAAGATTGACCTCAAAGATATAAGTACCGGACGCGAAATATCGCTGCCAATGATGTGCCAACATTGTGAAAATCCACCTTGTGTTGATGTATGCCCGACTGCGGCATCGTTTAAACGCCCGGACGGTATCGTGCTGGTGGACAAACATCGCTGTATCGGATGCCGTTATTGCATGATGGCCTGTCCGTACAAAGCACGCTCTTTTGTGCATGAACCGATCCATGATCAAAATCCGGATGTGCCGCGCGGCAAGGGAACAGTAGAAAGCTGCACATTCTGTGTACATCGCTTGGACGAAGGCACACAACCGGCCTGTGCCGAAGCTTGCCCGAATAAGGCGATACTGTTCGGTAACTTGAATGACCCCGAAAGCGAGATCAGCAAAAAAATACATAGTGTGGCATCCATCCAAATTCGCGCCGATTTGCAACTAAATACCGGCGTTCATTACCAGGGACTGTGACCATGCCAACGCTTGCCTCGCTGCATTTTAAAAATCGTATCTACTATGTGCTACTGGCTGTTGCCGGGCTGGTGGCCACGGCAGGTATGTTCGCAGTTCACATGATGGAAGAGCACGGGCATATTATCAGCGGCATGAATAATCAGATCGTCTGGGGAATGCCGCATGTGTTTGCGATATTCCTGATAGTCGCTGCTTCAGGTGTGCTAAATGTTGCATCCATTGGTTCGGTTTTTGGCAAGGCTATTTATAAAGCACGCGCTCCGCTGGCTAGTTTGTTATCTCTTGCTATGCTTGCGGGAGGATTAACCGTGCTGATGCTGGATTTGGGCAGACCGGATCGTATCATCGTGGCAGCTACCAATTACAACGTTACCTCGGTTTTTGCATGGAACGTAATATTGTATTCCGGCATGTTTTCACTGGTTATATTGTATCTGTGGACAATGATGGAGCGCCGCATGAATCCGTGGAATAAAGCGGCAGGATTGGCAGTTTTTGTATGGCGCTTTGTTCTCACTACCGGTACTGGATTGATATTTGCCTTTCTGACTGCGAGACAGGCGTATGGTTCTGCACTATTGCCCCCGATGTTCATTGTTCTTTCTTTTGCCTGGGGCTTGGCTGTGTTTCATGTAGTCCAAAGCAATATCTATTCATGGAACGAAAAAGTGCTGAACCCGGACATTTTGAAACGTCAAAAAAATCTGCTTGGAATATTTATCATCGGTTCAATGTACATGGTCGCGACTTATCACATGACCAATTTGTATTTTTCACATCAGACTGGTTTTGAGCATTTTATTTTGCGCGATGGTGGAGTTTATACGAATCTATTTTGGTGGGGGTATGTATTGGTTGGAAATATTTTGCCTCTGGTGTTGATCTACTTCCCGGGTCTTGGCAAAATGAAATGTGTCATGTTTGCCTCATTGCTGGTCGTGCTAGGTGCCTTCAGCTTGTTATATGTGTTCATCATCGGCGGGCAAGCATATCCGTTGAATATCTTCCCTGGCTTTACTGTCAGCAGCACTTTTGGCGACGGGCAGATTGGCAGCTACATCCCGTCAAAATATGAAATTATGCTTGGCTTTGGCGGGCTGGCAATTGCTTTCATCATAACCACTGTCAGCGTGCGGGTGTTAAATTTCATGCCGCAAGACAAACCTTACATTTCAGATTAATTCTGTCGGAAGGCTGCCATGCACCGTATGCTGATTTCGGCAGCACATAAATCCTCCGGTAAAACGATGGTCAGCATCGGTCTATGTGCTGCTTTAGCTGCGCGTGGACATGCTGTGCAGCCTTTCAAAAAAGGGCCTGATTATATTGACCCGATGTGGCTCAGTCAGGCCTCCGGTCATGCTTGCCGTAACCTCGATTTGTATTTGATGAAGCGCGACGACATTATTGCCACGTTTTCGCAGCACAGTTTGGAGATCAATGTAGTTGAGGGCAACAAAGGCTTATACGATGGACTTGCACTGGACGGAAGCAATAGCAACGCCGCTCTTGCCAAGTTACTAGACTTGCCTGTAATGCTGGTGATTGATGCACGTGGCATGACGCGTGGCATCGCGCCGCTGATTCTCGGTTATCAGGCATTTGACCGCGATATCAATATTGCAGGTGTTATCCTGAATAATCTTGGCGGCAGTCGGCATGAATCCAAACTGCGTGCGGTTATCGAACATTACACCGATGTATCTGTCATTGGTGCGATACACCACGACGAGCGTCTCAGTATCATTGAGCGTCATCTTGGATTGATGCCAAGTAACGAATCTCATGTCGCAACGGCCAAGATTAAACAGATCGGCGAGGCTATCGCTGAACAAGTCGATCTGAACAAATTGCTTGCGCTTTCGCAAAAGCCAGTGCTCGATATCCCGCATAAAGCAAAAATAAGTCCGTTACCGTGCGGCGAAAAAGTCCGTATCGGTATTGCGCGTGATCGCTCATTTGGTTTTTATTATGCAGACGATCTGGATGCACTGGAAGCAGCTGGAGCCGAGCTGATTCCATTCGATGCGCTGTGCGATGCACACTTGCCTGAGGTGGATGGTCTGTACATAGGCGGCGGTTTTCCTGAGACGTGCGCTACGGAGTTGGAGGCGAATGTTTCACTACGCGCTGAAATCAAACAGGCAATTGAGAATGATATGCCCGTATATGCAGAATGTGGCGGCTTGATGTATTTGTCACGCAGCATCGACTTTCAGGGAAACACTTATCAAATGGTTGGCGCCATCGAGGGCGATGTTAAGATGCATGACAAGCCTATTGGGCGTGGTTATGTGCATCTCAAAGAAGACGAAGCACATCCTTGGCCGCGCCCGGCACCTCTTTCAAAGGAATCTTCCCCTATACAACTTTCCCCCGGGGGGAGAAAGGGAGAACGTGAAAATCAACCTTTGATTTTTGCGCACGAGTTCCATTATTCAAGCCTGGAAAATCTTCCCTCTGAAAGCCGCTTCGCTTACCATGTTGAGCGCGGTTATGGCATTGATGGAGATCGTGACGGCCTTATCGTTCAAAATCTGCTGGCTTCCTATACTCATCTGCGTACGATTGGGAGTTGCTATTGGGCCACACGTTTTGTCGCTTTTGTGCGACGCTGCAAAGTACAACAATCATCCTTAATAAATGAGAAAGCACAATGAACAAATTATATCAGGCAGCCATCGCAGCTTTTGACAAGGCTAATTCAGAAGACCCGAACAAAGAGGTCTCGTCCGGTAAAGAACTTCCAAAAGAATTGCTTTATGCTCATCGTATGACCGAGATGCAGGAACGCTATGCACCAGAAGCAACTGAAGCAGTTAAGCTGGCCGTACGCGCACAGCATATCCAGCGCTGGAAAATTCCTAGAAGTAACTATCCCATGGATAAGCCCGGTTATATGTTGTGGCGCACCACGCTCTACAAATTTCATGCGGAGACCGCCGGTGATCTGATGAAGCAAGCGGGCTACGGTGACGAGATAATCGCTCGTGTTAAAACGATTGTGAGCAAAAAAGATATTAAAAATAATCCAGAGACACAAATGATGGAAGATATTGTAGATCTGGTATTCCTAGAGCACTACATGCTTGGCTTTGCTGGTCAGCACGCCGATTACGATGAAGCAAAATGGATCGTCATCATCAAGAAAACCTGGAACAAGATGTCTCAGCGTGCACATGAATTTGCGTTAGCAGGTAAGATCGTATTGCCCGAGGCGCTCGTCCCTTTGATTCTGAAGGCAGTGCAATAAATGGATTTTCTGCCTGTATTCCACAATGTAAAAGGCAAATTGTGTCTGGTTGTCGGGGGAGGAGAAATTGGTAAGCGCAAGGCTGGCGTGTTGCTTGAAGCCGGTGCCAAAGTGCGCGTAGTCGCTCCGGAAATCGACCCGGAGTTGGCAAAACAGCAAGGTGTTGAAAGTGTTGTCGCGCGGTTTGAGGCCAAATATCTGGAGGACGTGACACTGATCATCGCGGCAACCAATGATCGCAGTGTAAATCAAAACGTTTCTGAACTGGCGCAAGCTCGCGGCATTCCCGTGAACGTGGTGGATGATCCGGAGCTGTGTTCGTTCATCATGCCCGCTATTCTCGACCGCTCGCCATTGATGGTGGCTTTCTCCAGTGGTGGTGCATCGCCAGTACTAACGCGCATGATGCGTGGAAAACTGGAAACAATCATCCCGCAAAACTACAGTCGTCTGGCAGCCTTTGCCGAACGTTTCCGCGAACTGGTAAAAACTCGCGTAACTAATCCTGCCAAACGCCGTATTTTCTGGGAGAACGCATTGGATGGCGTGATCGCAGAAAAAGTGTTGACTGGAGACGAAGCCAGCGCGGAAGTTATGCTGCAAAAATTGTTGGAGAGCGAAGACAATATTGAACATGGTGAAGTGTATCTGGTTGGTGCAGGACCGGGCGATCCGGATCTGCTTACTTTTCGCGCCTTGCGCTTGATGCAAAAAGCTGATGTGGTGGTCTACGACAACCTTGTATCCAAACCAATTGTAGAAATGACTCGGCGGGATGCAGAGCGAATTTTTGTTGGTAAAAAACGCAACGATCATACGTTGCAACAAGAAGAGATAAACGAATTGCTGGTTAGACTAGCCAAAGAAGGCAAACGTGTAGTACGCCTCAAAGGGGGTGATCCTTTCATCTTCGGGCGCGGAGGTGAAGAGATCGAAACTCTGGCAGCGGAAGGAATTCCCTTCCAAGTTGTGCCGGGAATTACAGCGGCATCCGGTGTGGCTTCTTACGCGGGTATCCCGTTAACTCACCGTGACCATGCTCAGTCTTGCGTATTCGTCACGGGGCATCTTAAAGATGGCACGATGAACCTGGATTGGGAGCAACTTGCACGCCCCAAGCAAACCGTTGTGGTGTATATGGGATTGCACGGCTTGGAAACTTTGTGCTCCGAACTCATTAAGCACGGCATGCCTGATACAACGCCAATTGCATTGGTGCAACAGGGAACCACTCCGAACCAGCGTGTCATTACGGGCACATTGGCCACGTTACCCTCAATTGCACAACGTGAAAAACCGCAAGCGCCTACGCTCATTATTATCGGAGGTGTTGTAACTTTGCGCGACAAATTAGCATGGTTTCATCCACATCCAGCAAATTAATATGGTCGTCACTTTGCGGAATGCACTGTGAAATGGAGCACTTCCATGAGTGACATGCTCAGTATTACACGTGCAGCAAGACTGGTTGGCGTTGCACGTTCCGAGCTTCAAAAAAAAATCCAAAGTGGCGAGATGGCCTCTCATGATGGAATGATTGGTGTAGATTCTTTACTGAATTGCTATCCGAATGCTGAATTGGAAGATACGTCCGAATTTCAGCGAATAAATCAAATCAAGGAACGCTCCTTCGGTAAAAGGGTGTTGGAACGAGTTTTACCGGATGCGGAAGTATTGGCGGCTCGGATAACCGAACTTGGCAAGACACTCTCACTTAGTCAGGAACAGGTAAATAAATTTAACGTCTTATTGCATAGATTGTGGGAAAAACTTGACCAGCTAGAAACTCAAGATGATCTCTCGTCGAGTAAGTTGATTATAAACGATCTCAAATCCTGGATCAAAAAAGAAGTGGAGTTGGCTATGGAACTTGGAACTGCAAATCCACTGGCAATTAAAGATAGTATGCTTCACGTGATGACAGCTCAAGTAACTGTGTTACCAAGCAAACATGATTTTTTGGTCGATGGACGAGACTCGCTTCTTGAGGCTGCGATGCGTGCCGGTATTCCACTAAATTATGGATGCAGCGGAGGAAATTGTGGCTTATGCAAAGCAAAAGTAGTTTCCGGTGAAGTAAAAAAAACACGTCATCATGATTTTGTCATTTCCCACGAGGAGCAGGATCGGGGATATTTCTTATTGTGTAGCAACACAGCGGTCAGCGATGTCACACTCGAAGCACCTGTGGCTGGAAGTGTGCAGGATATTCCTTTTCAACAAATCGAAGCCAAAGTCAAAATGAGCGGTCACATTTCTGACGATATTCTCTTGTTACATTTGCAGACACCGCGTACGCATCGTTTAAGATTTCTGGCCGGGCAGCGTGTGACTTTGCGGGTAGGGCAGTCTTTTAGCTCTCAACTTTCAATTGCGAGTTGTCCTTGTGACGACCGCAATGTTTTATTTCATATACAACGGCAGACAGGCAACCTGTTTTCAGATTATGTTTTTGATCGTCTCAAGCTAAATGACACAGTGGAGATTGAAGGCCCGCTGGGTGAGTTTATCCTGCATGAAAAATCGACCCGCCCTTTGTGTTTCTTTGTTTTTGATAACGGATTTGCGCCCGTTAAGAGTTTAATTGAGCATGCGCTTTCATTAGAAATAGAAAATATTCGCCTGTATTGGTTTGGTTCGAGTCAACAACATATTTACCTTCCTAATGTTGCGCACTCATGGGCAGATGCGTTAGACAATTTCTACTATGAAGAACATGTTCTGGGATTCGATCTTCGCTCTTTGAATGCTAACCGTGAAAAAATGCTGATTAAAGTGATTGAGAATGTTGTGGCCGGCGACTCACATATTATCCAGGGAGATGTCTACATTGCCGGAGCAGAGTTGACCGTTAATGTTGTGGAAAAATATTTTCTTGGAAAAGGTTTTCCAAAAACCAGAGTTTCAGTGGAATGTGTCAAATAGATTTTCAGATTTAAAAAGCTGATTGATAAATTTTGATTCATAGTATGCAATTAACAAAAATATAGGGGAAGAAATATGAGAATTATTGGTATGTTTTTAGCCGCATTTTTATTGTTCGTCGCTTTAGGTGCGCATGCTGATGATGTAATCTTGAAACCATTTGTGCTGGCATCAAAAAGTGAGAGCACAGTTGCTGAAAAATCCGCTCAAGTAAAAAAAGATTTAATCGCGGCTGGCTTTGTTGTTGTGGGTGAATACGCCCCCTATCCTGAAGCCGATCTCATTATCATTACCAATGATGAAATGCAAAAGAATGCAGCTGCATCTGAGTTTGGTGGCTACGGAGTGGCACAGCGAGTATCAGTTACTCAGGCGGGGAAAACAACTCAGGTTAGTTATACCAACCCGGTTTATATGGCTAATGTGTATCGAATGAAAGGTGATTTAAGTTCAGTTGCAAATTCTTTGGCTGGGGTTCTGGGAACAATTGAAGAATTTGGCGCACGCGGCATGACAGCAAAACAAGCGCGCAAATATCATTACATGATGGGTATGGAATATTTCGATGAGCCCAGTATTCTGGCTGAATATGAAAGTTACGAAGAAGCGATAAAGGCTGTGGATACAAAACTTTCTGATAATAAAAATGGTATATCCAAAGTTTACCGCGTCGATATAACCGGAAAACAAGAGAGCGTTTTTGGCGTCGCCATGAAGGGAAGTGGTGAGAGTAAGTATATGGATGATCAGTTCATAATGAAGGAAATTGACTTCCGTGAAATAAAATCAACTTCCCATCTTCCCTATGAAGTGCTGGTATCTGGTAACAAAGTTTATGCCTTGTATGCGCGCTTTCGTATTGCGATCAGCTTTCCAGACTTAAGTATGATGGGTAGCAACAGCTTTATGCATATTATGAAGACGCCGGAAGCTATTCGTAACGCTTTGCAAGCGACTGTTAAAAAATAATTAATTTTGTGATTATTTGATAAAGGTGGCGAAATGAACTCAGCGTTTATTAAGGCAGTTGTATCCGGGAATATCGAAGAAACACGTCGTTTTTTGTCTGACGGGGCTGATGTGAATTCACGAGATGCAAATGGTTTAACGGTACTGATGTTGGCATCTTATGCAGGCAATCTTGAAATTGTAAAGGTCTTGGTCAAGGCAGGTGCAAACGTAAATATGAATGATCAACACGGTTGGTCCCCCTTGAGCAAAGCCGTCTATAACGCGGAATCTCGAAAAGGGTCTGCTGAAGTTACTCAATTCTTGATTGATGCGGGAGCAAATATTGAAGCCCCTATCAGTTTTGGTATTCGGCCCTTGATGTTGGCTGCGGGTTATGGTGAAACTGTCGTCGTAGAGATTTTGTTGAAAGCGGGTGCAGATGTTTTGGCGCGCAACGAGGGGGGTTTGACAGCACTGATGATGGTTAAACAAAAACACTATGTTGATGTCATTAATATATTGCATGAAGCAGAACGTGATGCGGGCGTGGGAGAGGGCAGCTGCAACAGTAAAAATGAGCCGGGTTCGAAAGTAGTGACATTTTTAAAACCAGTCAATAAAGCCTGATAGATCGAAAAGTTATTGTGAATTCCACAGAAAGAACTGAATGCCCTATTATTTATATAAAATTTTTGAATCTCCATTTCGTCGTCTTGAAAAATTGGAACAACACGATAATTATGCAGAAGCCTCAAAGCGTTCAAAACTGATGCGCAGTGAGCTTTCTCCTGATGCCTCTTATAGGATCAAAGTTATATTTGCTGATTCTGAGTTGCATGCGGAAGATTTACTTAATGAATTACGTGCCCCCTTGCCTAACCCGGAAGATGATTAAATATATATTCAAATGGATGAAATTGCATATCGGCGTGTATTGTCGCAAATCAATCCAAATAACTGCCCATTTGAAAAATCGATTTTAACTGGCTGTGCCTCCTGCTCAATGGCAAATAAACTAAACATTGCTGAACGTGAAATCGTAACTTGCAATAAAACCGATTCTTTGTTCCTTTGTACTGAATATCGTAATTCCTTACTTAACAACTTTATTTTTGCACTTGGTGTCACTCACATTCATGAGCCTATGCCACATGCAATGGAAATGCGCTTGCAGTGCGGTGGACTGAAAGGACTTCAAGTTGTTCTGGATGGAAATAACATAGTGTGCGATGTAGTTGAATTAATCTCTCGATCACGACAAAGATTCGGCTTATTGACTGATTTTCCTTATGTTCAAATCGTTCAATTTGCCAATACGCATTACAAAGCAAGGTAACCGTAAATTTGCATAATATTTCGATGGATATCTAGGTTTCCTGCAGCAATTTTTGCTTTTACACAATACTCCTTTTGGGTAGTTGACTAAAATACTCAAGCAAGGTTAAATAGCCATTCTATTTAACATTAAGAAAGGTTCTAACGATGCAAATACCTGATCGTGATGGAGATGGTTATCTGATTGATATGGGTGACTGGACACCTGAAATTGGTCGCGCGATGGCTGACGTGGACGGCTACGAATTAAATGAAAAAAAGTGGGAGCAAATTACCAAGGCGCGTGAATATTATGAAGAATTCGGTTCGGTTCCGCCAATACGCAAATTTGCCAAACATATAGGTGAAGATCAAAAAGAAGTTTTCGAACTTTGGATGACAGGCCCAATGAAACCTATAACAAAATATGGCGGCATGCCTAAGCCGACAGGTTGTGTCTAACTTAATCACCTAGACGCCCTCAAAGAAGTAAATTGTAAGAACAACAACAAGAGCTGCGACGAGCAGATTAGTAATGATGCCAGGATCAGTTCGGTAGCCAGCTGGGATTTCGACTGGCTTCAAGGTTCTGAGTAATTTTCGATATTGCACTGTTGAGTAGGCAGCTACAATTGCACCCAGAGCGACGAAAGCAAGTCCTGTCCAAAAAGAAAGCCCGCGTTGCAATGGCGTGTTGTGCTTCGGGATTAAAATTGTAACAAAAAGGCCAAATCGTTCGATAACGAATCCGAACGTCATCAAAGCGAGACTTGTACGATTCGAGGCAAGCAGGGTTCGCTCCGCAGCAAAAAACTACTCGCGGGTCGTTTAAGTCGAACATTTTTTCCCTAATTTTCAAAAAACCTACAGCATGTATAAATTGAGATATTACATTTTGGTTGGATGCTGCAGTTTGCTTCCAGAAAAAAAGATTCAATAAAGCGATAATACTAAGGTATTGCCGTATAGGTAGATCGGTCTATGTGAACTTAGGTATTCAGGTAACTGTAATTGGGATTTTAAACGGAGCCAAAACGGATCCACTGATGTCGAAAAAAGTGTCTTTTCTTGTCTTATTCAGTCTCGTCAGGTTTTGGCTTGTCGCGTTAACTACTTGATTTGGCGGAGGGGCGGGGATTCGAACCCCGGTTGGGATGTTATCCCAAACACGCTTTCCAGGCGTGCGACTTAAACCACTCATCCACCCCTCCGAAGGGCGCGCAGAATAAACTAGAAAGTACTTTCCTGCAACCGAAACGAGACGTTATTGATGTGCTAGCTATTATCCAGCCAAGTTTGCAGTGCACTGAAAACTGCAACCTCGTTTTTCGGTGGTGCAGCTAAGTTCAAGTATTTCACCACACCGGCAATAATTTCTTGTTCGCTACATCTCAAGTAAGGATTGGTTGCTTTTTCCAGTTCAATCGTAGAAGGGATAGTAGGCAGGTTTTTTGACCTTAATGCGCGTGCATCACGTTGCCGTTGTTGGAGTTGCAGATTATTGGGTTCGCATTGCAAAGCGAAACGGATGCCAAATTCGGTGTATTCGTGGGCACAATACACTTTGGTTTCCGGCGGAAGTGTGGCCAATCGTTGCAATGATTGATAAAATACTTCAGGTGTTCCAATAAACATTTTCCCGCAGCAACATCCGAATAAGACATCTCCACAAAAAAGCAACCCATTGCCAACATAAGCGATATGTTCGGGAACGTGGCCGGGTACGCCGAGGATGTTGAAATGCAGGCCGAGCTCTTCAATCTCAAGAATATCGCCATCACCCAAATGATTCGTAATCAGAGGAATCAATTCTGAGCGTGGGCCATAGACTCGAGTGTTATATACTTCGCGTAATGCAGGAATGCCCCCAATATGGTCATTATGCCGGTGGGTGATCAAAATGGCGGTCAGATTGAGATTATGAGCTTGCAAATAAGCGATAACGGGTTTTGCATCACCGGGATCGACTACGATGGCATTTTTGTCATCTCGAATCAACCAAATATAATTATCTTTAAATGCTGGAATGGTAACAATTTCAAACATGATAAATTTAGCTGTAGATAATAGGGAATTATAGTATGCCAACTGCAAATTCACTTGCTGAATGGCTTAATACACCTCAGGGACAATACTTGCTTGCGCGTGAACAAGAATACTTTGACCGGAGTGTAACGGATATTTTTGGATTTAACGCGATGCAATTAGGTTTGCCTCAACACCAATTTTTGCGAGCCAGTCGTATGCCATTGCGCTTTTCCGCGGCAAGAGATGCGGGTGCTCAAGTTTTGGTTGAGATGGAAGAGCTTCCCTTTGAAACGGGAACGATGGATTTGGTATTGCTACCCCATGTCCTTGAATTTAGTAAATATCCTCACCAAATTTTGCGTGAAGTCGAGCGTCTGTTGAGACCTGAAGGCAATGTTATTATTAGCGGCTTTAACCCGCGCAGCTTGTGGGGTATGCGGCGTAAATTTCGCTCAAGGACAGGCTACCCCTGGTGCGGTGATTTTATAGCGTTATCGCGCTTGAAGGATTGGCTTGCGTTGCTAGGTTTTGAAATCGTTGGAGGACGGTTTGCTTGTTATGCGCCCCCAATGCTCAGCCCAAAATGGCTGGAGCGTTTTCATTTCATGGAACCAGCAGGTGATCGTTGGTGGGCAGTTTGTGGAGGAGTTTATTATCTGCACGCAGTGAAACGTGTAGCAGGAATGCGTCTGATTAAGCCACAATGGAACAAGAGATTGGTTAGTAAATTGATACCTGTCGCACCTAAATTAAACCGGGAAGTGTCACAACTTGCCAAAGATGACCAATGAAATAGTAGAAATTTTTACCGATGGCGCTTGCAAGGGCAATCCCGGAGTAGGTGGTTGGGGTGCCTTATTGCGTACCAAAGGCAAAGAACGCGAGATGTATGGCGGTGAAGCCCACACCACCAATAACCGCATGGAGCTTATGGGTGCGATTGCCGCACTTGAAGTGCTGAGCCGCCCATGCCATATAAGGCTGCATACCGATTCCAAATATGTGCAGCAGGGCATCAGCGAATGGGTGCATGGCTGGAAGCAACGTGGTTGGAAAACATCATCGAAGCACCCGGTGAAAAACGAAGATTTGTGGCGTAGATTGGATGAAGCTGCAGGTCGTCACACTATCGAGTGGGTATGGGTCAAAGGCCATGCAGGTCATATTGAAAATGAACGCGCTGACCAACTGGCGAATCGTGGCGTCGAAGATATATTGAACGGAAACACAAAATGAAACAAATCGTGTTGGACACTGAAACCACGGGGCTTGATCACAAACAAGGCCATCGCATCATCGAAGTCGCGGCAATTGAACTACACGGACGCAAAGTCTCGGAACGAAATTTCCATCGTTACCTCAATCCCGAACGTGAAATCGACGAAGGCGCTGCGGCAGTTCATGGTTTGACACTTGATCGATTACAGGACGAACCAAAGTTTGCCGAGATTGCCCCCGCGTTATTGGAATTCATTGGTGATGCGGAGCTCATCATCCACAACGCCCCGTTCGATATGGGATTTTTAAATGCCGAACTGGCTAGACTCGGTTTGCCGCCACTGGAAAACAAAGTTATCGATACGCTCAAAGTGGCTAAAGAACTTCATCCGGGCAAAAAAAACAACTTGAATGCGCTGTGTGATCGTTACTTCATTGACAATTCACATCGTACTTTGCACGGTGCTTTGCTGGATACCGAGTTACTTGCCGAAGTTTATCTGGGCATGACACGCGGCCAAGAAAGCCTGCTTGGAGAAGATGTCGCAGAAACCTTACCGGAAACATTATCACAAGCTGGTGATGTTATCCGCATGCAAGTACGCGTTTTGACTGCTTCAGAGGAAGAGTTGGCCTTGCATACAGCTCAGATTGCGGATATTGACAAGTCAAGTAAGGGCGCCTGCGTATGGAAACAACTCGAAATGCAGGTCGGAAGGTAGTTCATTTGCTCATCAACAACGCTTCATCACCTCTCACCTCCGTAGATGTCGTGATTGTAGGCGCAGGTGCTTCAGGAATGATGTGTGCTATCGAAGCCGGCAAACGCGGTCGTTCGGTAGTTTTATTAGATCACTCGCACAAACTGGCTGAGAAGATTCGCATATCCGGCGGTGGACGCTGCAATTTCACCAACATAAATACTAAAGCTGAATGCTACCTTTCGCAGAATCCACATTTTTGTCGTTCCGCCCTTGCGCGCTACATGCCGCAACATTTTATTGCTCTATTGCAAAAACATGGTCTGAGTTATAGCGAGAAGACGTTGGGACAGCTGTTTTGCGATGATGGATCTGAAGCGATCATCAAAATGCTAAAAGATGAATGCGATGCTGCTGGAGTTAAATTGATATTGTCATGCGAAGTCACGGAAATTAAAAACTCTCATCTCCCGAAGGGAACACCAAAGACAGGTTATCAACCAGGAGATGAAGTAGATGCGGAGTTTACACAAGAGGCCGGGGTTCGGGAAGAACCACCGCAAACAGCCCCACGAATTACAATTCTCACTACGCGCGGTCATTTTTTCACCCAATCTTTGGTGATCGCAACAGGCGGACTTTCAATTCCCAAGATCGGCGCTACTCCCTTTGGTTATAAGGTTGCTGAACAGTTCGGAATCCCGCTTACCAAGCTTCACGCCGGACTTGTTCCTCTCAGTTTTCATCCAGATGAGTGGGTTGCCTATGCTGAGTTGTCTGGTATTTCAGTTGATGCAGTAGTCAGTTGTGGCAAACAGTCTTTTCGTGAAAATATATTGTTCACCCATCGCGGTTTGAGCGGACCGGCCATTCTGCAAATTTCTTCCTATTGGGAACAGGGCCAGGAGTTACATATTGACTTGTTACCAGATCATGACATGCTGCAAATTCTCATGGAGCAGCGAGGAAGCCGCATGTTAATGGATAATTTCCTCACACAATATCTAGCAAAACGTTTCGCTGAAGTGTGGAGCAAGCAATTTACTGAAATTAAACCACTTAATCAATATTCAGAAAAAGCTTTAACTAAAATCGCCAATCAATTGCATAATTGGATTATTATCCCAACCGGAACGCTAGGATATAGTAAAGCCGAAGTTACTTGCGGCGGCGTCGATACCCAAGCGCTTTCATCCAAAACGATGCAGTCCAACGCCGTACCTGGATTATTCTTTATCGGCGAAGTGGTAGATGTCACGGGTCACCTTGGTGGTTACAATTTTCAATGGGCTTGGGCTTCAGGGTATGCCGCAGGGCAGGCAGTTTAATGGTATAGTTTTCCTGAGCAATTGAGTCATACCAAAAGATTTCACATCATTGGTGCCCATTTGAAACCATCATCCTCAATGTGAATGCAAGATAATCTAGCTATTTAACTAACCGTTAATATCCGAATATAGACTTGAAATTTTATGGCAATCGAAACTGAACTCAAGTTACGCATCGCTCCTGAATACTTGAAACAGATCAAACAGCATCCTTTTTTGCGTACTATTTCATGCGGACGTGCAATTTCGCGAAATTTTTACAGCATCTATTTCGACACCCCGGATTTGCAATTGAACCACCAAAAAATGGCCTTGCGTCTGCGCCGCATTGGAACAAATTGGCTACAAACATTAAAAGGCGGTGGGGGAGTCCAAGCGGGTTTGCATCAGAGAAATGAATGGGAAACACCGGTAGCCCGCGAAAAACTTGATTTCGACGCTCTTGAAAAGGTGGGAGCAACGCCCCTGCCTGAGACTTTACGTAAGAAAGTTAAGCCGCTATTCATTACTGAATTTACGCGCAGTATTCGCTTGGTGAAATTTGAAGGCTCACTGATTGAGATTGGTTTGGATAGCGGTGAGATTCGTTCTGGCAAATCCAGGCATCCTATTTCTGAATTAGAGCTTGAACTAAAATCCGGGGATCCATTACAGCTTTTTCGATTGGCTTTGGCTTTGCTCGACATTGTTCCATTGGAAATCGAAACAACCAGTAAAGCGGAATACGGCTATCGCCTCAAATTTCCTGTTAAACCAATTGTTCATAAAGCTCAAATTACCAACATTGACGTTGAGACACCGGTTAAAGATGTTTTTCAAAGCATGATATGGTCATGTTTATTGCACCTGCAAGCCAATGTGCCAGGAGCCATAAGTAATGCAGAAGATGAATATTTGCATCAGGTTCGCGTTGCTTTACGCCGCTTACGCGTTGCTTTGAACATGACTTCAAAGTTACACTCAGATGAAGAAC
>CAIWKC010000255.1 GCA_903913145.1 uncultured Gallionellaceae bacterium
ATTAGGCATCTTAAATCGCCCAGATATTACTGGGAGTAATATTACACTGATTTTGGCGATTAACTGCTATTAGGCATGGTATTAGGATACCAAAGAAAATCAAAACTCGCATCGGCACTTCATTTGTCAAAAATTAAACCATTATCTTTAGCCGTTGCTAAATATCTGGATGGAAATAAAGAAAACGGCACTGAAAGCCGGAGTTTGGAAAGAAGTTGAATCGTGTCAGCAAATTCAGGCAACTTTAAATACAATCTAACTCAATTCCAATTACTTGGCGGATTGTAGAGGGAGTTGAGAATATTGAATTAAGCTGGCCAAGGGCTCTATTGCCGAGGTTTCTTTGCTTTCTGAACAGTCCTTGATATTAGCTGTTCTACTTCTGGCTTAACCATGCATCGCATTAAGCTGCTTTGCAATGATGTCGTGGTTTAACCAGATTACAGGTGCAGAGGGATTGGATGATTCAAGGAACATTAACGGCCCCGTTCCCTCAAGCACAAGTGAACTCAAAATGTCTGTTACCAATTCATTGCGGCTTTTGTGCATTTGAGTAATTTCGTCTGATGTGCCAATCATTACATCAGCAAGCTCAGCTGAATTGTCGATTGGCCAAGCGGAAAAATTCCTGAAGCTTTTCATGATTTCGGTCGAGTTGTAGGAATCTATCTTCTGCAATAAACTTTCCAGAGATTGGCCTTCAAGCAACACCTCGCGACATGCTTGCCATTGAGCTTCAGCCCAGGTTCCCCCAAGTTCTTTTTTCAATGCTTTGAGCAATGGAAACAAAGAAAGCTCAACGCCAACAAAGATGTCCGATGAGTTAGTGCGTATCTCGGGACAGTTGTAGACTGTCGCTTTGATACCTTGCTTCCATGCCTCTTTGGCGATATTTTCGAGACGCATTTTTGCATTACCCTGCGTGTAGTTCGTATAGGTTTGCCATTGATATTGTTCTTCGATCAGAATTTCGGTGCCGTGATATCCATAGGCGGTATAGCGTACTTTTCCACCCGTCTTTTCCAAGCGTGCACGTATTGCACTGCTACCCTCGATGAGATATTGAAAAGTATTTGCTGTGACTTCGTCGAAATTCATCAGAATCAGCTTGCCCAGATCACTGTTGAGTAATGCGCGTGAGGACAAAAAGCGGTCACCACGGCCTTTGTAGATACGGTTTGCGATAGCCAGAAATACTTTTACCTTGGGGATTCCACCTGCCATCGTGTGAGCGAAAATGGCATTGGCACCATCGGGGATTAAACCATTTAGCTCCGACATTACGTTGGACACAGAATTCTTGAAACGATTTACGCCGACGCTGCGGCATTTTTCGATATGCGCCCAATCGAGTTTGTCCTCTTGCCAACTTTTGAGGGTCATTCCTCCTAATAGGTCGGTAGGTGTTGGCTCGCCTGCGGGAGCATCCAAATCGAAACCTGCCATTAAGGGAACATTGAAAATGCGACCACCCAGATTGGCTTCAGCAGTCGCATGCTCCTCCGGAGTCAATGCACGTAAAGCATTATTTTCATCGCGACGCCCAACCGTGATGCCGATGATGGTCATTCCCGCCTTGCGTGCTTCGTTGATCAGTCCATTGGCATAACCTCTTCCAAAGAGCTCGCCGAACAGAACGAAATAGTCGTCCTTACGGAAAATGTTCCCTTGGGGAATTTCTCTTAGTGAATTTGGTGCAAACATGAATACGGACTCCTTAAGCAAG
>CAIWKC010000256.1 GCA_903913145.1 uncultured Gallionellaceae bacterium
CTCTTTGCTACGGATTTGAGCATCCAGCAAGTTTGACAGCTTTTCGATTTCCATAATTTCTATGCGCTCCAATGAGTTAAATTCCGGTCAAATTATTCCAATGACATTTTTCGTTATAGAGCATATATTGATCGAAGTCGATTACTATTTACTCTGCTTCTTATGATTAGTTGCCGTCTCTCCACCATCTTGGGTGCTAAGCGCATCAAGGTATCTGATGTATGCCGTGCTACCGGCATCGCCCGCGCCACGCTGGATCGCTACTACAACGACCGAGTGAACAGCTTTGATCGGGAAGTGCTGTCTAAGCTCTGCGATTACTTGCAAGTGACTCCGGCTGACCTACTCGTTGTAGTCGATCAAGGACGATTGTTTGATACACACACCGATACCCCTGAAAGCTAATATGACCGAGCGCGAACTAAAGTTGTTGATGGATGCTAACGCCATTAAGCGCATCCAGTTGCATTACGCTGTGATGTCTCAAGGCTACATGGTTGTGGCTGACGGCAACCTATTGGAAACCGCGAAGCGCGAGACACGGGAGTTCACAACTCTGGATGCTGCGGCCAAGTTTCTATTCAAGATTGGTGTGGCTGATTTTGCAGTCAAACTTAAAGTACATTTGAATTGAATTAACCAGACCGTGCCAAGCTAAACTGTTAAAACAACTGATTCATATTCTTTGAGCGATTAACTTTCTTCAACTTTGTTGCTTTCGTGGCGGTTACAGTCCGAGATTCAACACGATTTGCTGCCTCAAATATTGCGTACATGCTGATTTCATCAACGCCAGCATCCCGCACTAATGCACTGAGATATTCGCGTGATTTAGTTTGAACTTCATTACGCTGGCAAACTAACCATGCCACAGCTTCTGCTTCCATTTCTTTATGTACATGCTTTAGGTGTGATCTATCAGCCCATCGACCCTTGTTATCGCCACCAACGTGGCCACAATAAACATGACCAAGTTCATGTGCCAAGGTGCAATAGCGAGTCGGTAAATCGTGCTTGGCATTCAAACGAATCCGAAAAGAACGACCGGCTTCTGTTTGCAACAAATCTGGCATTTTGTCTATCCCAGCAGCAGTCCCAGCCAGCAATACTCCATAATGGTCAGAATGTTCTACGTTTATGTTATATTTTTCCGCGGCTCTACAGGTTTGATCATAAACTTTATGAGAGAGATGTCCTTTGGCAAATAGCGAACTTTCACCTTCTCCATCTATTGGCTTGCCCTCCGTATCTCCTTGCTCAAAAACAAATGCAACCGGCCCGAATGGTCGAAGAATTACTAATGGAACAGCGTCCGGTTTAACAAGCCGTCCAATTGATTTCCATTTTGTGCGAGTTGCCACCGCCCCTGCACCTCGGCGTTGCACACGAACTAACATAGCGTTGTAGACAGATAGGTTACTGAACCTTACTATAAAATCAAGAAACTCATCGAACGCAGCCGATCCCTGCGTTGTGAGCGCATCAGCATACAACTGATCTATAGCTGACCGGCAATCCTCAAAGTGAGATAGCCTTTGTTCAGCTGCACCAAATAGATCTTCTTCGAGCATTTACTGTTACCGTAATATTTTAGAGTCTTACATTTAAC
>CAIWKC010000257.1 GCA_903913145.1 uncultured Gallionellaceae bacterium
ATTGATACGCAGGCGTCGTGCCATTTTTTTGCATTGATTCCCTGTAACGAAAGGTTGGCTAAGTAGGCTGAGGCAATTGAGACAAACTCAATTATCGACCACGCGCGGTTTGAGCGCGTTGGCTGTTCGGGTAAACAATCGGATCATGATCCTGCTCATTGGGGCAGTGGCTGCGATCCTTGTGTTATTTGCAGCCCTGGGTATTGCAGTCGCCTTGCGCGAAAGCACACGGCGAGACTGGGCCGATGAAATGGCCAACCTGTGAGGTGGAACGGAAACTCAAGACAGCTTTTTGCTAGAGTTTAAGCTGTGGGTTCCATTTCACTTGCAGCCGGTCGGCGCTGCCCCGTTTTTAAATCAGTTATTGCAGTTGCTTTTTCTTCTTTCACTATAGTGCCAGAAACATCTGAGGAGCGTAGCGGATCAGACGTTTCTGGCACGGAATCACCATATTTCTCAAGAATGATTGCGCCGCCACCGCTCGCGGCTTGATACACAGCGTCTGGCGTTTTGTTGCCAAGCGACTGGTGAGGCCGCTCTTCGTTGTAGAAAGCAAAGTAAGTGGTCAGCCCGATTACCAGTTCACCCATCGTGGCGTAACCCCTCAGGTAAATGTCCTCATGTTTGACGCTGCGCCAGAGGCGTTCGACAAAGATGTTATCAAAGGCTCGACCCCGGCCATCCATGCTGATCACGATGCCCTCTCGTTTGAGCACCTCTGTGTAGGCAAGGCTCGTGAACTGCGAGCCTTGGTCGCTGTTGTGCGTTTCGGGTGTACCGTGGTGGCGTAGCGCCTCTTCAAGACAGTCGATACAAAATACCGAATCCATACTGTTGCTGATGCGCCAGCTAAGCACTCGACGTGAATACCAATCAATAATGGCCACCAGATAGGCAAACCCATGAGCCAGGCGGATGTACGTGATATCTGTACTCCAGACTTGATTGGGTCTGACGACAGGTACACCACGCAGCAGATACGGATAGATCTTGTGCTCGGAGTGAGCGCGACTCGTGTTCGGGCCGGGTGCCATACCGGCCAAGCCCATCGCGCGCATGAGTCGCTGCACACCCCTGCGCTTTATGTCGTACCCGAGCTTGAATAAAAAGACCACCATCCTACGGCTACCGTAGAACGGATGCCGTGTGTACTCCTCATCAATCAGAGCGCTGAGCATGGCGTCTTCTAAATCGATCGGCACAGGCTTCTGATGAGCATAGACCGTGGCACGCGAGACCCCTGCCAAACTGCATTGACGAACTTGCGAGAGCACATCATCTTCACCTATCCAAGACTGGCGAATCATGGCAGGTTGATCCCTGACTTTTTTTTAAGCCAATCGAGCTCTATCTTGAGTCTGCCAATCTCGCTATACAGTCGATCGGGTTCGGCGTGTTCAGCGACAGGTGCTGGGACTGGTCCACGCTTGCCTTCAAACAACGTTTTACACTGCGTTTGAATCTCTTTCTTCCATTGGCTCACCTGCACAGGATGAACACCAAACTCCTGACTAATCTCATTGATCGTCTTGACCCCTCGCACTGCCTCAAGCCCAACCTTGGCTTTGAATTCAGCAGAGTGCACCTTGCGTTTCTTTCGTTCGGTCATTTTTGCTTAGTTCCGTTGATGGAACATAGCTTAAACCAACTGCTAAAACTGTCTTAAAAAGCCGATCCACTATACAACACCATGGGTTCGGGCCGCCAGTCAGAGGGTTTCGTGCACAAGATGAAGTTTTCGGTGGCGCAAATTGGCAACTCGAACGTCAGAAGTTAGTCGCCGAACTGAAAGCCAATCTGTGCACAGAC
>CAIWKC010000258.1 GCA_903913145.1 uncultured Gallionellaceae bacterium
AATTTCAGCACCGGCTATTACTTCAGAAGTTTTGTCGGTGTAAGCGATGTAGCTACAGACGTCATTCACGAAAATGTAATGCATCGGATTGATATGCGTTTGGCAAAAACCTTCAAGATTGGCTCGGGTCACAGTGCTGAAGTTGCAGCAACCGTGCAAAATGTGACTCAAGATCCTTATACAAAATACGGCACTGTCAATGCAATTGCAAATGTTATGTATTCGCGTCGTGGCTGGGTGACAGCAAGCTTCGATTTCTAGGAACTTCAACTACGAATGTCCTTAGCTGACATCTATTTTGTTATGCTTCCATCTCTGCCAACATAGTGGTAATTGTGCGTAAGCGTTCAGCAAAAATCATTGAGGTGGCAGTCAGCAACGCAAATGAGATGTCAGGCTGCTCTATCTTTAAACGCTCGAAACTTTCTGCACTCAAGTGGTAGCACGTAGTTGATCTGACAGCGATGATATTGGTAGAACGTGAAAATAGGTCTATCAGAGACATTTCTCCGAAAATTGAGCCTGAGGTTAGGGTCCTCACTTTTCTTTTACGATCTGTTCCAGGGAGGTCTAGCACAACTTCGAGTTGGCCCCGCACTACAAAAAATGCACCATCCGGAGGACTTTCTTGCTGGAACACCATTTCATCTGGCTTGTAAGAATAACGCGTTAGATATCTGCGGAGGCGGCGCAGCTTTGAACGCTCCATTTTACGTATCAATGGACTATTTCCAGCCGATAGCTTATGGATTTCAGATACGTCTTCAGTTTTTGAAGCAAGATGTTTTTCGCACAATGCAATAGCTGAATTGGTGTCGCTCAAAAAACGTTCTAACCCAATTGTGGCGATTGTTCCAAAATCAGCCAAATTTACCCAAATTTTGCGTGATACAAAGAAATGACGCTTGTCTTCACTTTTTAATTGCACTTGGATATTTCGCTTTTCACGATCAACAAAACCCACAACAAGCATTCCTTCTAGTTTTTCTAACTTGGCGTTCATCCGCTCGAGCGAACGGGCACCTGTTGAATCGACATGAGTAACTCGTCTTAGATCTAGAACCACATGAAAGACACCTTCGTTTGTCAAGGCCTCTACTCGCGATTCCAATTCACTGATGTTGCCAAAAAACAGAATTCCTTCAATTTCGATTATCGCTATGCTATTGCCATATTTCTCCAGAGAATTCTGTCGGGCAAAATCACCATAAATTCGTGGGATCAAGTTGCGGGCAGGATAGCAACGGCGTATTGGGTTGCGTGACATTTGCATTACAAAAAGCAAGATTGATATCACCATTCCAATACCGACTGCTGTGGTCAGATTCGCCATTAAAGCAGTCGTTACTACCACTCCAACCACTATTAAGTCACTGCGTGATGCTGCCGATATATTACCTTTGAAAATTAATTGACTTAACCTTGCCAAGGTCCATTTGTCAAACAATCCAACTCCCAGCCATCCAAAGAACGCTGCCATGCTGTCCTCGAACCCAGCCTCCGCCAGTCCCT
>CAIWKC010000259.1 GCA_903913145.1 uncultured Gallionellaceae bacterium
GCTTCATTCTTTGATGCAATGAATATAAGACGTTTATTTTTAAAGCAGCTAACTGGCGCAGTTTTAGGAACAAATGCTGCCCTTTTTTCACCGGACTCCAATTTTTTTGCCAATGTATCCCTGTCAGGAATAATATTTACCACTCCGCGCGTCAGTAATTCTGTAATTTTATCCATATCTTTGATGTGTATATAGTAGCATTTCGAAGATAAAAATGCAAAGTGAAATTAAAAATACGAAATCCGAATATCGAAATCCGAAACAATATCGAAATTCGAATTTAGAAAATTAAGATTTGTTTCGTATTTCGGATTTCGAGTTTCGAATTTAAAGAGTAATCTATGAGTAAAATTCGATCCATTCTCTTCGTCTGCACCGGCAACTCCTGCAGGTCGGTAATGGCGAAGGGGATCCGGTCGTTTATTTCCCCGCCTGCGGCGGTCGAATCTTTGGTTCCAACGATAAGGATGAACCAGCACTACCAGAAGTTATCATGAAACTGTTAGTCCGTGCAGGTTATGCACCACGCTTGCCACAAAATTTTGACAAGCTTTGCTGCGGCCAGATGTTGGCCAGTAAAGGCATGGCGGATGAAGCCGACAGCATGGCCGAAGCCCTTGCTAATGCACTTTTGAAGGCAGCTGACGATGGTCAAGGCGGACTTTATCCGATCATCATGGATGCCAGCTCTTGTTCTGTTCGCATGCAAGAATACCTGGCCAATCGAATGACCATAATGGATTTTCATGAGTTTGCTCATGATGCACTCCTGCCGCGCCTGATTATTTCCCGCAAACCCGGACCGATTGCATTACATATCAATTGCTGCGTAAGACACTCAGCTTCCGATGCCAAGTTGCGGCATGTGGTCGCGGCCTGCGTAGAAAGTTTCATCGAACCTGCCGGTGTTAAATGTTGCGGTTTTGGCGGTGATCGCGGATTTGTTGTTCCAGAACTCAACGTACATGCGCTGCGCAAAATAAATAAAGAACTTCCGGCTAATTGCCAGGAGGGTATTTCAACCAATCGTACATGCGAAATCGGACTGACATCAGAAACCGGACGCCCCTACCGTTCCATTGCTTACCTGCTCGAAGAGTGCAGCCGAATTGATCACATCAAATAAAAACTTATCGTCATTATTTTACCCCGGCACCATTTTATAACCCTCAACAAAGGAGAATCAATCATGCAGACTTGGCAACAGATATACGACCCCTTAGGCAACATTTGGTTGTCATCTCTTATCGCGGCAATTCCGATCATATTCTTCTTCGTTGCTTTGGCCGTTATCCGCATGAAGGGTTATCTTGCCGGCACGATCACTGTCGCTCTGGCGTTGTTGGTGTCGATCTTCTTCTACAACATGCCTGTGGGAATGGCGCTTGCTGCAGCCGGAGATGGCTTCCTTTTTGGATTATGGCCGATTGCATGGATTATTATCACTGCCGTATTTTTGTATAAAGTCACCGTCAAAACCGGACAGTTTGAGATCATCCGCGCCTCAGTCGTATCCGTGACAGAAGACCAGCGCCTTCAAATGCTTCTGGTTGGCTTTTCTTTTGGTGCCTTTCTTGAAGGCGCCGCAGGTTTTGGTGCTCCGGTGGCTATCACTGCGGCATTGCTGGTGGGTTTGGGTTTCAATCCTCTTTATGCAGCCGGCTTGTGTCTGATCACCAATACTGCACCAGTTGCTTTCGGGGCTATGGGCATTCCAATTATCGTTGCAGGGCAAGTCACCGGCATCGATGCCTTCAAAATCGGCGCAATGGCAGGACGCCAACTACCGTTACTTTCAATGCTCATCCCTTTTTGGGTCATCATGATCATGGACGGATGGCGTGGTGTGCGCGAAACGTGGCCGGCAATTCTGGTTTGCGGCGGCACCTTCGCAGTGACCCAGTTTCTGACAGCCAATTTCGTCGGACCGGAATTACCGGACATCACCTCTGCTTTGGTGAGCCTGATATCAATCACAGTGTTTCTCAAGTTCTGGAAGCCTAAAAACATTTTCCGCTTCCCCGGACAAGAGGTGACGCTAAAAGCCGAAAATCATTCGTTCGGTAAGGTGTTCAAGGCTTGGTCGCCTTTCGCCATTTTGACGATTTTTGTCACCATTTGGTCGCTTAAGCCCTTCAAGGCACTTTTTGCCAAGGGTGGCGATCTGGCTTGGACAGTAATCAATACACCGGTGCCAATGCTTGATAAGCTGGTCATCAAAATGCCGCCTATCGTCAATGTGCCCACGCCGTACGCCGCTGTTTATTCCTTCAACTGGTTAGCTGCTACCGGCACTGCAATCTTGCTAGCTGCCATTGTGAGCATGCTGGTGCTAAAAATGAAACCGGTGGAGGCAATCAAAACTTTCGGCAGCACGTTAAACGATCTGAAACTACCGGTTTTCTCGATTGGCATGGTGTTGGCTTTTGCCTATATCGCCAACTACTCCGGCTTGTCGGCGACATTGGCGTTGCTGCTAGCGGGAACGGGAATCGCTTTTCCGTTCTTCTCACCTTTCCTGGGATGGATCGGCGTATTTCTTACTGGCTCAGACACTTCCTCAAACGCACTGTTCTGCAACCTGCAAGCGAACACTGCACATCAGGTAGGTGTCAGCGATACCTTGATGGTAGCGGCCAATTCAACAGGTGGCGTCACCGGCAAAATGATTTCCCCGCAATCTATTGCGGTAGCTTGTGCGGCAGTGGGGCTAGTTGGGCGTGAATCGGATCTGTTCAGGTTTACTCTCAAACATAGCTTGCTGCTTGCTACTTTGGTTGGTGTGATGACTACCCTTCAAGCGTATGTGTTTACCTGGATGATTCCTTAGCCAGTTGATACCCCGTGCCGGTTGAATCTTTATTTGATCGTTCCCATGTGCTGCATGGGAACGATATAGAAATACTATAGGGAGAATATTAATGTTCCAGACGCGCATTCATGGTCGAGGTGGCCAGGGGGTAGTTACAGCCGCCGAAATGCTGTCCATCGCTGCCTTCCTCGAAGGTAAACACGCGCAGGCGTTTCCCAGCTTCGGTTCTGAACGCACAGGGGCACCGGTTGTCGCTTTCTGCCGTATCAATAACAAGGAAATTCGTCTGCGCGAACCCATCATGACACCGGATTCAATCATCATTCAGGACCCGACTCTACTCAATCAGGTTGACGTTTTTCAGGGGCTCAAGCCCGATGGTTACGTCATCATTAACTCAGGCAAAACTTTCGGCGAACTTGGCATCAGCGAGATTGCCGCCAAGTTGCGGGCCGAGCGGCAAGTTTGTGTGCCCGCCACCGAAATCGCCATGAAACATCTCGGCCGACCGATGCCAAACGCGGTATTGCTTGGGGCGTTCGCCGGAATCACCGGGATCATCACGCTTGAGTCGGTCGCGGCAGCAATCCGCAACAAATTCTCCGGCAAGGTCGCCGAGGGCAATATAAGCGCCGCGACAGCCGCATTTGATTACGCGAAACAACAACTGTCACTTCTGGAGGTGATCTGACATGACACTCAAACAAATAGAAGGTTCTCACGGCGTCGCCGAAACCATTGCCCTTTGCCGGCCGGAAGTCATCTGCGCCTATCCGATCAGTCCGCAAACCCACATCGTCGAAGGGCTTGGCGAGATGGTGAAAGCGGGTGAACTCAGGGCCGAATATCTCAATGTCGAATCCGAATTCGCCGCGATGAGCGTTGCGATTGGCTCCTCTGCCGCCGGTGCCCGAACGTATACCGCGACCGCTTCGCAGGGTCTGCTATTCATGGTCGAAGCGGTTTATAACGCGGCGGGACTCGGATTGCCCATTGTGATGACCGTCGCCAACCGCGCGATTGGGGCGCCGATCAATATCTGGAATGATCATTCTGATTCCATGAGCCAGCGCGATTGCGGCTGGATACAACTATTCGCCGAAACCAATCAGGAAGCGATGGATCTTCACATACAGGCCTTCAAGCTGGCGGAAGAACTTTCTTTGCCGGTGATGGTGTGCATGGACGGATTCATTTTGACCCACGCCTATGAGCGACTGGATGTGCCCACGCAGGAGCAGGTTGACGCCTTCCTGCCCCCCTTCGAACCCCGTCAAATACTCGACCCGTCTCACCCGGTATCCATCGGCGCAATGGTCGGTCCTGAAGCCTTCACGGAAGTTCGTTATCTTGCGCATGCCAAGCAATTACAGGCGCTTGACCTGTTGCCGGAAATTTCAGCCGATTTCAAGAAAAGTTTCGGCCGTGACTCGGGCGGGCTGATTCGTCCTTACAAGACAGAAGGTGCGGAAACGATCGTCATCGCGCTGGGCTCGGTACTCGGCACGATTAAGGACGTGATCGACGAAATGCAGGAGGCCGGTTGCAGCATCGGCGTGCTCGGCATCACGTCTTTCCGCCCCTTCCCGCTGGACGCGATTCGGGATGCACTCAAAGGTGCCAAACGCATTGTCGTCCTCGAAAAGTGTTTCGCGGTTGGCGTGGGTGGAATCGTCGCCACCAATGTGCGCATGGCACTCGAAGGCAGCGGTCAGCAAGTTCGCACGGTTGTCGCCGGTTTGGGTGGTCGCGCGATAACGATGAGCAGTCTTCACGCCATCTTCCTCGAAGCCATGGCCGGCAAGCTCGAAGCGCTGACCTTTCTCGACCTCAACAGCGAGGTGGTGGATCATGTGCTCGAACTCGAGCGCAACGTTCGCCTTTCCGGGCCCGTCGCCGAATCGGTGTTGCGCAACATCGGCACCGTCGCCTCAAACATCGCTTAACGGAGAACACACATGTCCTATCAACCCGTCAAGTTTTACCAGACCGGCACTTTCACTGTTGGAAATCGTCTTCTGGACGAAAGTGACCGGTCAGTGCAGGCCACGACCGCACGCAACAATTCACTTAACTCCGGCCACCGCGCCTGTCAGGGGTGTGGTGAAGCACTCGGTGCGCGCTACGCGATTGATGCCGCGATGGCCGCCTCCAACCGCCAGTTGATCGCCGCCAATGCCACCGGCTGTCTAGAAGTGTTCTCCACGCCGTATCCGGAAACCTCATGGCAGATGCCCTGGATCCATTCGCTGTTTGGCAATGCTCCGGCGGTTGCTTCAGGAGTTGCCGCCGCTATGCGTATCAAAGGCCGCACCGAGGTACGAGTTGTTGCCCAGGGCGGTGACGGCAGTACAACTGACATCGGTTTTGGCTGCCTGTCCGGCATGTTCGAACGCAACGACGATGTGCTCTACATTTGCTATGACAACGAGGGTTACATGAATACCGGTGTCCAGCGCTCTTCGGCAACGCCGCCGGCGGTGCGCACCGCGACCACGATGCCGCTTGGCCCCGAGCCGGGCAACGTTTTTGGCCAGGGAAAATATCTTCCGGCCATTGCCATGGCGCATCGTATTCCCTTCGTCGCCACCGCCACTGTAGCCGATCTGCGCGACCTCGAACACAAGGTAAAGCATGCGATCAACATTCGCGGCGCCAAATACATCCACATCTTTGTGCCGTGTCCTCTGGGCTGGGGATCGGCATCACACGACACAATCAATCTTGCTTACATGGCGAAGGAATGCGGTTTGTTTCCGGTGTTTCAGGCCGAGTACGGCAAAATCACCGGTGTTTCAAAGATCAGAAAACCCATCCCTGTAGAGGATTACATGAAACCGCAACGCCGCTACGCGCACTTGTTCGGCAAGAATCCCGCCCTTGAAACCATCGCGAAAATACAAGCCCGTGCCGACGAAAATATCAGCACATACGGCCTGCTTGAAGAAGGAGTGAACTAATGGGTATCATTATGCAAAAACCATTCGCAATCACGCTTGACGTTGGTTCCTCGCTTGCCAACAAGACCGGTTCTTGGCGAACCTCCCGCCCGGTATATCTGGACCGACTGCCGCCCTGCAACAACCAGTGTCCCGCCGGCGAGAATATCCAGAGTTGGCTAAGCCTTGCCGAGGAGCAAAAATACGAGGCTGCCTGGCGCAAGATCATGGAAGAAAATCCCTTCCCTGCAATTATGGGCCGGGTCTGCTATCACACCTGCGAGGGAGCCTGTAACCGCGCCAAAGTGGATCTGCCGGTGGGTATTAATTCGGTGGAGCGTTTTCTGGGCGACCAAGCACTGAAGCACGGCTGGAAGATTGAACCCGGCAAGCCTACGGGCAAAAAAGTCGTTGTAATTGGCGCCGGGCCCGGGGGACTTTCGGCGGCCTACCATCTTGCGCGCCTCGGTCATGCGGTTACAGTGCTGGAAGCCAGCGAGAAATGCGGCGGCATGATGCGCTATGGCATTCCGAAGTATCGTCTGCCACGCGAAAAACTCAACGCCGAAATTAGTCGCATCAAGGAAATGGGTGTGGATATCCGTCTCAATAGTAAAGTTGAATCGGTTGCCCAAGCCATGCAGGAGGGACGCTTCGATGCCTGCTTCCTGGCAGTCGGCTTGAAACAGGGCCGCAAAATAGCGATTCCGCAGACTGGTGACCTTCCTGTGCTAGATGCGATCACCGTATTACGGTCGGTGGAGCTTGAGGAACCGGTCAAGTTGTCCGGTCATGTCGTAGTCTATGGTGGCGGCAACACTGCAATCGACGTTGCCCGTTCCGCGATAAGGTTGGGCGCGCTGTCGGCAACCGTTGTCGTGCTTGAAGCACGCGAGCAGATGCCGGCGCACCCCGAAGAAATAAAGGAAGGTCTGGAAGAGGGTATCAGCCTCATCAACCTGCGGGAAATCAAAAGCATTGAAGGTAACGTCC
>CAIWKC010000260.1 GCA_903913145.1 uncultured Gallionellaceae bacterium
ACCCTTTGGAACAACCGTATTGCTTGTGACCACGCAACCAGCCCCTATAACTGAATTATCGCCTATCTTGCACCCCATAAGTATTACAGCGTTTGTCCCTATAAAAAAATCGGTGTTAATCAATAATTCTGAATTGTAGCATCGCACAAGAATTATCGGCAGTGCTGTCCTTCGAATTTGGCAGGAATATATTGTGTCAGAGGGTATTTAAAGCGAAAAAACTGATTGATTGGCTATTATTCATGGCGCAGAATACCGGTTAAGTTACTTCTTCATTTTATTTTTAGATGCCAATAATGTTAACTAATGGGATATTGCCATGAGTGCTTTTCCGAAAGTAGAGGCATTTGTCTGGAGCGACAAATTAGTCACCGGCATCACCGATGTGGATGAGCAGCACCAGCGTTTGGTGGAATTGATCAATGAAGTCGGCAGTCTTTGCACGCAAGATGCCGGTAGCGACAAAATCAAACCCGTGCTGGATGAGTTGGTTCAATATACCCAATATCATTTCAAAAATGAAGAGCAATTGATGCGACAGTATTCGGTAAGTGCCACCCATCAGCAACATCATTTGAAAGCGCACGAGGCATTTTGCGAACAAGTAACGTTGGCTATTGGCATCATCCAGTCCTCCCCGCAAAGTACGATGAATTTACTGGCGCAACTGCTGAATTATCTTACCCGGTGGCTGCTGCAGCACATTATGGTGGACGACTTGAGGATGGCAAGAGAAATTCAGGCGCTTCAGTCGGGGGCGCGTCCGGAAGAGGCGGTGAATCAGGCCGCCGCAGCGGTGACCCGGTCCGGTGATGTCATGCTGGAGGCGTTGAACACACTGTATAGCAAAATCGGCGAGCAAACTGTCGAGGTGATGCAGGCTAATCAGGCATTGGCACGCGAACATGAGGCTTTACTCGAACTGAACGAACAATTGGAACAGCGTGTCAGGCAACGTACGGTTGCATTGGAGGGAGCCAACCAACAACTGAAACAGAACAATCTTGAACTAATGCAATTGAATCAAAAACTCGAAAGTACGCAAAGTCAATTATTGCAATCAGAAAAAATGGCTTCCATCGGCCAACTTGCGGCTGGAGTGGCGCACGAAATCAATAACCCCATCGGATTTGTGAATTCCAATTTAAGCACGTTGGAGAAATACATTGTCAGTCTTCGCAACGTGCTTAGTGTATACGAACAGCATGAAAAGCTTCTCGGTGTAAATGCTTTAGCAGAGGTGGTAGAAGTTAAACGTAAAATTGATTTACCTTATCTGCTTGAAGACATTCCCAATTTACTGAAAGAATCTCAAGATGGATTGGCCCGGGTAAAAGTCATTGTTCAAAATTTACGCGACTTTTCGCATGTGGATGAAAGCAAATGGCAGCTCGCCAATTTGGAAAGTTGTATGGATAGCACCTTGAATGTGGCCTCCAACGAGATTAAATACAAGGCAGAGGTGGTCAAACAATATGCAGGCTTACCTCAAGTGGAGTGCATGCCATCGCAGATTAGCCAGGTGTTTTTGAATTTATTGGTTAACGCAGCACAAGCTATCGAAACCAAGGGCATTATTACGATTCGCACAGGAATTCAGGCTGGCGAAGTGTGGCTCGAGGTTGAGGATACGGGCAAGGGAATACCAGCCGATAATTTGAAAAAAATATTTGATCCGTTCTTTACAACAAAACCGGTGGGAAAGGGGACAGGGTTGGGATTGTCTGTATCCTTTGGCATCATCCAAAAACACGGTGGTCGAATCGAAGCTCGCAGTGAATCAAATATGGGAACAACGATGCGTGTTTGGTTGCCAATTAAACAAATTTAGCAATAGCGCTATATCCATAAACTACGGATCGAGAATCTTCGCTTAGATTTTGTTGAACGGGTTTTCGCAAATTATTTTTAAAACGTTTGTGAATTCTGAAGTGGCTTTTTGATTATCGTGCTCCAAGTGTACGTTCTCATTTTTCAGGTAATCTATGATTAACTTTATTTTCACATGAGTCTTAACTCGGGCAGACAGGATGGATGCATTGATAGGTTTATGAATAAAGTCAGACGCACCCACTGAAAATCCATATTCTTCATATTCGTCTTCATTTTTTGAAGTGATAAAAATGACCGGAACATCTGCAAGTTTAGGACTGGCTTTAATTCTGCGACAGGTCTCAAAGCCATCAATTCCGGGCATCATTATATCTAGCAGAATTAAATCAGGAGGATTGGAAATAGCGTAGTCCAGGGCAGCCTTTGCTTCCGTAAATAATGACAGTGAATACTCAGTCGCCAATACCGATTTCATGATCATCAAGTTTTCTTCTGCATCATCTACGATAACGATATTAGGCGGCGCCGAAGTCTTTTCCATTTCCATCTCCTGTTATTAGTGAAACGCAGTTCAATTTATCTTGGTGAACTCTTTAATCACATTTCCGGGGTAGCATTTTACTAAGGTAGCGTTCTGGCTACTCTAAAGCCTACATCGTTGTCTCGAATAGTCGGATCTTCTCCACTGCGGTAAACTGAGCGCAAGTTAAGCGGGGTGAAGTCCCATGAGCCACCACGAAGCACGCGACGCTCTCCATCGCCTTCCCAAGCGCTACCATCGGTAGGAGCGCCTCGATAGTTTGCATGATAGCTGTCTTCTACCCATTCCCAAACATTGCCGCTCATGTCGTATAAACCAAACGAATTAGGGTTTTTGGTGGCGACCGGGTGTGTCGCAGCCCCATTTTGCCACTTGGGAGAATCAGAGTTTCGATACCACGCGACTTTGTCAACGTTGTCATCACCGCAAAATTCCTGCATCTCATCGGTACGGCAAGCATATTCCCACTCGGCTTCAGACGGGAGCCGATATTGTTTCCCCGTCTTCTCGCTGAGTTTTTTTATGTATTCCTGTGCATCATCCCAGCTTACTTTTTCTACTGGAAAATTAACACCAGCTTCCACAGGGAAATTATCACCAGCGTGGGCAAAGTGGCTCGGATTGTTTCCCATTATGGCTTTCCATTGCAATTGAGTTATTTCGGTTTTCCCTATCGCAAAAGGTCGGCTGAAAGTGACAGTATGTGCAGGAAATCCATCGCCCCCGTTGTTTGACCCCATTCTGAAAGTGCCTGTGGGTACAACAACCATCTCGGGACAAACGTTGCAATCTTTTATACTTTTATCTGGCGCAACGACTGAAGATTCTGAATTTTGTTTTTTACTTTTGTGCTTTATTTTAGTGGAAGCCTCGGATTGAACCGGAAGCATTAATAGACAAAGAATGGCAAAATTGAAGCAGAATAGTATTTGCCGGTTAATTCTGAACATGCTCTTCGACTCTATCATTGTAGTAAGAATAGTTTTGTGGCGAATCCAATAATGCGTTAGATCTCAAACGTCTAAATTAGACTTGCAACTTGCTTTACATGAATACGAAAATACATCTTGCATACCAGACTCTCTAACAAAAACATTGTGGATATCCTGGTTACTTGCCTGCAAGGTTATTACAAAACTCAAAACATCAGACGGGCTGGCATTGAC
>CAIWKC010000261.1 GCA_903913145.1 uncultured Gallionellaceae bacterium
TTCAGGCTTCTGATAACCCGCCATTAACTGGTCAATTAAATCGGGGGATGGGACTTTCTTTGCTACGGTCATATTCACTCCTTTCAAAGTTATGGCAGTTTCCTGCCAAATGACCGTTTACACAAAATTTCTTACACCCTCGGCCCAAATTCTGTAATGGTCATTGACCAATACTCCTTTAATCCAGTTACCCGAGAAGGCCGGGTCGAAACATCAATACTAAAAGGTACACTTCGCTTTGTGACTGGCCTCATTGGTTGGTTGAATCCCGGAGCCATAAAGGTAACGACACCTACAGCTGTTATTGGCGTCCGTGGTACGGACTTCATTGTTGAGGTTCATGATGTCAAATAAGCGTTATTATCCAATATTCATTCTTCTGGCGGTAATGCAGATCGCTGGTTGCTCAACACCCTCCGAGCGTGTGATCTTGTTGCCCCGACCAGATGGCTCACCAAGTGCAGTTGTTGTCCAATTAAAGGCAGGGGCTGCAGTTGTACTTGATCGTCCCTATATGGTGGCAGCAGTAACCAAAAATGAAATTAGAACGGTGCAAGCAGATGAGGTAGCCATTAATCTGCGTTATAAAGAATTGATTGAGGCGCTTCCAGCGAGTCCTAGATCCTATTTGTTGTTCTTTGATTTTGGCGACACGCAATTAACACCCGAATCAGAAAATATTGTGCAAGATATGTTGAGCGACATCAAGAAATTGCCTGCTCCTGAGCTTATTATAATCGGGCATACCGATGTGATCGGCACCGATGACTTTAACGATGAACTTTCGCGTCAACGTGCTATTCGTGTATTTGAGATGCTTAAACCTAAAGGAATAGATACTAGACTTGTTTCTACAGTAGGTCGAGGTAGCCGTGATCCACTTGTGACTAACAAAAAGGGCGAGTCTGAAGCAAGAAATCGGTGGGTATGGAAGCCGCTCGAAGGATGGGCTCGGAAGTCAATGATCAAATGAATAAAAAAGGATTTAAAACAAATCATGCCGGAGGAATGCTCGCTGGCATAACAAGCGGTGAACAAATTATTCTGCGGGTTTATTGCAAACCTGTTCCATCAATAGCGAAACCGCAGCAGACTATAGATTTCAAGGGGAAAGAGCAGATAATTAAAATTCAGGGAAGACATGATATTTGTGTGTTACCGCGGATAGTGCCGGTTTGTGAAGCAATGGTCATGATTGTTTTAGCGGATCACTTATTGAGACAAAAGGCGATCAGTAGATGGAACATATTAATGTAGGCATAATCGGCGGCACAAAAGGCATGGGACAATGGTTTGCCGGTTTGCTGCAGAAAGAAAACTGCACAGTTCATATTTGCGGCAGGAAAACAGCATTGGGAATAAACGACATTGCCAGGATTTGCAATGTCGTTGTTGTGGCTGTGCCTATTTCCGCTACCGCCGATATAATTAAACAAGTCGGACCGCTATTGACTAAAGATACTCTTTTAATGGATTTAACCTCGCTGAAAAGAGAACCGGTGGAACTGATGTTGGCTAGTTCACCGGCGGAAGTCATCGGTTGCCACCCGCTTTTCGGGCCTGCTCTCACGGATATATCCGGACAA
>CAIWKC010000262.1 GCA_903913145.1 uncultured Gallionellaceae bacterium
AACTTGTTTTTTACTGCACCACTGGCAATAACTTCCGCTGCCTTCTTCACTCCTTGCGCAAGGGTACTGGTGAGTCCGGCCACATAAATCGCTGCGCCTGCGTTGAGCAACACAATGTCGCGCGCCACACCCGGCTGATTGTCGAGAACGCCAAGCAACATGGCTTTAGCTTCGACCGCATTGGCAACGCGAATACTATCCAGCGGTGAAGACTGCAAACCAAACTCTTCCGGCTTAATCGAATATTCAGTTACTTCACCCTCTTTTAATTCTGCGACATACGTTGATCCACTGATCGTAATTTCGTCCAAACCATCGCTGCCATTCACCACAAGCACATGATGACTACCAAGGCGTTGCAAAACCCGAGCTTGAATGCCCACCAAATCGGGATGGAATACGCCCAATACCTGATTATCGGCACCGGCAGGATTGGTCAAAGGCCCAAGCACATTGAACATGGTGCGAACGCCCAGTTCGCGCCGAACCGGCGCAGCGTATTTCATCGCGCCGTGAAAATTAGGGGCAAACATGAAGCCGATGCCGATCTTGTCAATGCTGTGTCCGACCTGCTCGGGTGTCAGGTTGAGGTTAACACCCAATGCTTCCAGCACATCCGCTGAGCCGCATGTCGATGAAACTGAGCGACCACCATGCTTTGCCACTCTTGCGCCTGCGGCCGAGGCAACCAATGCGCTAGCGGTTGAAATATTGAACGTGTGCGCCGCATCGCCCCCTGTGCCGCAAGTATCAACCAGATGTTCGCGATTTGATACCGGGACTTTGCTGGCAAATTCGCGCATCACAAACGCAGCGGCAGAGATTTCTCCTATGGTTTCTTTTTTAACGCGCAGGCCAATCAAGATCGCTGCGATCATCGTTGGTTGCACTTCGCCGCTCATGATCTGGCGCATTAACGATAACATCTCGTCGTAAAATATCTCGCGTTGCTCTATCAGCCTTACCAGCGCTTGTTGCGGGGTAATCATATTTAGCGTTTCCCTTCAAGAAAATTTTTCAACATGTCATGCCCGTGCTCGGTAAGTATAGATTCCGGATGAAATTGCACGCCATGCACAGCCAGTGTTTTATGGCGCACGCCCATAATCTCACCGTCCTCAGTCCAAGCGGTGATCTCAAGACAATCCGGCATCGTTTCACGTTCGATTACCAGTGAATGGTAACGCGTCGCAGTAAATGTATTGGGCAGACCGGTGAATACACTATTACCATGATGATGAATCTTAGAAGTCTTGCCGTGCATCAGGGTTTTAGCGTGAATAATCCTGCCACCAAAAGCCTGACCAATACTCTGATGACCGAGACAAACGCCCAATAGCGGAATCTTACCGGCAAAGTGATTTATCGTCGCAACAGAAATACCCGCTTCATTTGGTGTGCACGGTCCGGGCGAAACCACAATGTATTCAGGCATCAGCTTTTCGATCTGTTCTACCGTAATCTCGTCATTGCGGTGAACCCTAACTTCCACACCCAACTCGGCAAAATATTGCACCAGGTTGTAGGTGAAGGAGTCGTAATTGTCTATCATCAATAACATGTTGCTTCTCCAAACGGGCACGGCAAATATGCCGCCCATGATAATGAATCTGTCCAGCCCGTTTCCCCTCATCCCAACCTTCCCCCGCAGGGGAAGGGGCAAACGCTCGCTTCGCGAATTTTAAGTTAACGATGCACTTTGGCATCAAGCCCGTCCAGCACCATCTCGGCTGCGCGCAAGACGGCGCGCGCCTTGTTCTGTGTCTCTGTCCATTCGCTTGCAGGCACTGAGTCGGCGACGATGCCTGCGCCTGCCTGCACGTACAGCGTGTCGTTCTTCACCACAGCCGTGCGCAAAGCGATAGCGACATCCATATCACCGTTGAAGGCAAGATAACCTACTGCACCCGCGTAGATTCCACGTTTACTGGGTTCCAGTTCGTCAATGATTTCCATTGCGCGTACTTTGGCCGCACCCGATACCGTTCCGGCGGGGAACGTCGCCTTGAGCACATCCATCGCGCTTAAACCAGGTTTGAGTTGTGCGTCAACATTGGAGACGATATGCATGACGTGCGAGTATCGTTCTATCACCATTTTGTCTGTGAGTTTGACTGTGCCATTTTGCGCGACACGTCCAATATCATTACGACCCAAATCAATCAACATCAGATGCTCGGCCAGCTCTTTCGGGTCTGCTAATAATTCTTCCGCCAACTCTAGATCCTGCTGCTGTGTTTTGCCGCGCGGGCGAGTTCCGGCAATTGGACGCACGGTGACAGTATTACCTTCCAGTCGCGCCAAAATTTCCGGGGACGATCCTACAACATGATGGTCGCCCATATCGTAATAGAACATATAGGGCGAGGGATTGATGCTGCGCAGAGCACGATACAAAGCCAGAGGTGAGGCAGCAAAGGGTTGCGCCATCCGTTGCGACAACACCACTTGCATGATGTCTCCGTCGAAGATGTATTGTTTGGCAACTTCCACCGCATGTTTGAATTCGGCCTCGCCGAATTCCGATTTCGCTTCGTAGCTGGATAATTGCGGGGCATCGGGAATCTTTACGGGTTGGCGCAGTATGCGTTGTAAAGCATCAAGACGCTGACGTGCCTGAGTGTAAGCGCTATCTTGTGACGGATCAGCGTACACAATGAACGTTAATTTGCCGGAAAGATTGTCGATCACGGCAAGTTGCTCGGTAAGCATCAGCAAGATATCTGGTGTTCCAATGACATCTTTTTTTACTGTCTTGGCGAGACGCGGTTCGATATAGCGCACCGTGTCGTAACCAAAATAGCCAGCCAGGCCGCCCGTAAAGCGCGGTAATCCGGATAGCGGGGCAACTTTAAATTGCGCTTGATATTTTTCGATATAGTCCAACGGATTAGCGACTTCTTGCGTCGTTTCTTCCAAAGGATTTGTCAGCGTAATTTGATTGCCATGCACGGTGATTCGTGTCTCGGCCGGTAGCCCGATAAAAGAATAACGGCCGAAACGCTCGCCTCCCTGAACCGATTCCAAGAGATATGAAAATGGTTGGTTAGCCAGCTTGAGATACAACGATAGGGGTGTATCAAGATCTGCAAACGTTTCCACAACCAGCGGTATGCGGTTATAGCCATTTTGTGCAAGGGCATTAAATTCTTGTGCTGTGATAGGGTGCAACATGAAAACCTCCGGTATTTTGTCGGGTTTGCGTTGTTACGTAACTCAACGGGTGTAATGGGTGCGTGATGTAGGGTTCGCAAATGACGCAAACCCAATTTACAAAAGCATCAGCACCATCGCCAACTCGGGAGGTTATTCAATTTCATTTTAGATTTGTTTGATGAGTGACATTGCAGCGGGCAGGTTAGCTATTACCGCCTCCGGATCCAAACTTTCCACCGGTTCGCCGTGATTATAACCGTAGGGTACACAGAACACAGGGCAACCTGCCGCGCGCGCAGCGAGAGTATCGCTAAGCGAGTCGCCAATCAGAAGCAGCTTTTCGACCGGGACATCAAAAAACTTGGCCGCATGCAGTAATTGCATGGGATGTGGTTTTTTTTCAGGCAACGAGTCACCCGACAACACAATTTCAAAATAATCCGAAAGACCGCAACCCTTCAGTAATGGCAGGGTATAACGAGCGACTTTATTGGTAATACAACCCAGACGAAAACCTGCGGCTTTCATTTGGTCCAGTCCATCTACTACTCCCTCGAATGGCTTACTTTGCAATAACAGCTCAGTGTAATGTTTTTCGAAAATCGGCAATGCCTTATCGAACAACGCTTCATCCGGCTCTGCATGCATGTCGCCGGTCAGTGCGCGTTTTACAAGCCAGGAAATGCCGTTGCCTATATAGCTCATTACTAATTCTTGAGACACAGCAGGGCGAGCCAGATCGCGCAGCATGCGGTTAGCAGACTCGGCCAGTTCGGGTGCTGTATGGAGCAGCGTACCATCGAGATCCAGCAGGATGGCATTTATACGTAACGGAAATTGGCTCATTTAAGTAAATTGTTATTTTTTAGTGGGAATTACTGCGCTTACTGCACTAACAGCTATTGCTGCGGACTCGCTTATCGAACCAGCTTCAATCACCTTAGACTTAATATCTTTATCAGCACTTTTCCAACCGCTAAGAATCTGCGATGGACTTTGCGTATCATTTTCTTTCATACAGGCTTCGGGTTGTTTTTTTGACACCCGACAGGCATATCCTATAGCCTGTGCATCCAACACTTTAGGATCGATAACTTCCGGCATTCCCAACATAGACTTTATTTTGTCACAGCCCGAAAGCGACAATAGGCACAAAAATATCAGAATTATGCGGGTGGACATTTTATGCCTTCCTCTCAACGTGAAACCTTTGCCAGTTCTGCACGCAATTCGGCGATAATGGTGTTGTATTGGTTTTTGTCCTTGTCATTGCGCTTGCCGAATACCGCAGAACCTGCAACGAAGGTATCTACTCCTGCTTCCGCAACTTCCCTGATGTTTGCGGGACCAACGCCACCATCAATTTCCAAACGGCAATTGTATTTGCCCGCATTGATCAATTTGCGTACTTGTCTGGCTTTATCCAACACATGGGATATAAATTTTTGTCCGCCGAAACCGGGGTTCACTGACATTAAAAGTACCATATCCAGCTTGGGCAAGGTGTATTCCAGTATGTCCAACGGGGTGGCAGGATTAAATACCAAGCCAGCCTTGCATCCGCTTTCTTTTATCAATCCAATAGTACGATCAATATGCTCGGACGCTTCGGGATGGAAAGTAATATAAGTTGCGCCAGCCTTGGCGAAATCCGGGATGATACGGTCAACAGGCTTGACCATAAGATGCACATCGATAGGCGCTGTTACACCATGCTTGCGCAAAGCTTCGCACACTAGCGGGCCGATGGTCAGATTGGGTACATAGTGGTTGTCCATTACATCGAAATGCACGATGTCTGCACCGGACGCAAGCACGTTATCAACTTCCTCGCCAAGCTTGGCAAAATTGGCAGAAAGTATCGAGGGAGCGATCTGGTAATCCATAATTTGTTCCTTGGTGGTTTTAATTTTAGACAGATATTCTAACCGAACGGGCATGACAAGTGTGTCACTCCGTTCCTGATTGATGAAACTTGTCATGCCCGTGCCCCACCACTACGCTTTTCCCTACCTCACCCATCTCCAACATCCAAAAATCTTTTGGCAGGGCATCCGGGCGTGGAATAGAAGGCCTTGCGATGTAAATATCACGATAAATACCCACAGCGTGCTTGTCAAGAAACACAAAATACGGTGAAATGCGACGATGGAAAACCTTACACACTATAAAATTCAAATATCCGTTCGGGTCAAGTATTTATCGGAGCAGTCTGATGAAGCCGAAAACCGGTTCGTTTTTGCCTATACGATCAACGTCTCCAACGAAGGTGAGCAAGCGGTAAAATTGATTGCTCGTCATTGGGTTATCACTGATGCCAATCAACATGTTCAAGCAGTCAATGGCAAAGGAGTGGTGGGTGAACAACCTCTCATCAATCCCGGCCAAAGCTTCGAATATACCAGCGGTACTGTTCTTGCGACTCAGGTTGGCACTATGTCGGGGAGTTACCAGATGTCATTGAATGACGGAACCGAATTTACGGTGCCCATTGAACAATTCGTATTGAGTGTACCGCGCGTGTTGCATTAACCGCATGCCCTTTTAAGCGTTTCACCGGTCGTTTGCTCATATCATGTCTTCTTCTTTTAGTGTTTCTAAAACCTCTATTTGCGTATACGAGGCATCTACTTCGCCCAATGCAAAAAAACACAGCATCAATCAGAATTTATCTGTATGGCTAATATTCGCATTGATCATCCTGATAGCCGGTTGCCAAACAAAAATTGCGCCACCTCCCACAATACCGCGTGTTGAAGTTCCAATATCTCCAACCTTTTTGCTTACCCAGTGGTCGTCTCTTCCCGACTGGACATCGCTCGATCTAGCTCCCTCCTGGCCTGCGCTGCAACAAAGTTGTCATGCTCTCAGGTTTAAAACTAAATGGCTGGGTGTTTGTTCTGCTGCTCAAAACATTGATGCCGGCGATTCCGTCGCTCAGCGCAAATTTTACGAAACCTGGTTTACTCCTTTTCAGGTACTCAATCAGGATGGAACCGATCATGGTTTAATCACCGGCTATTACGAACCCCTGCTCAAAGGGAGTCGTCACAGGAGTGAGCGCTTTCTGTTTCCTGTTTACGGCGCACCCGAAGATATGCTTGAAATTGTTCTGAGCGAGGTCTATCCACAGCTCAAGGGATTACATTTGCGCGGCAGACTGGAGGGGAAAAAAGTCGTCCCTTACTTTAATCGTGCTGAAATTGATGCAGGGATTTCAATGCTACAAGGACACGAACTATTTTGGGTGGAAAATGCGGTTGAACTATTTTTTCTGCAAATACAGGGTTCAGGACGCATTGAATTAGAAGATGGTCAGCGTGTAAAGATTGGATATGCTGAACAAAATGGACATCCTTATATTTCCATTGGTAAGAAACTGATCGACATGGGAGAGCTCAAACCGGAAGAAGTATCAATGCAAAGTATCAAAAAATGGGCCGAGAATAACCCTGAGCGTTTATCTACCCTTTTGGGTCAAAACCCGAGCTATATATTCTTTCGCGAGTTGCCGGATACGCTTTCGGCACCATTGGGCGCACTTGGTGTTCCCCTTACAAACGAATATAGTCTTGCTGTCGATCCTCACACTATACCGCTCGGGGTACCCGTATTTCTGTCGACCACACTCCCTAACAGTGTTGAACCACTCAATCGGTTGATGTATGCCCAAGATACTGGTGGAGCGATAAAAGGAGCGGTGCGCGCTGATTTTTTTTGGGGTTTCGGGGAATTGGCAGGGATTCACGCGGGAAGCATGAAACAGTCAGGGCGGTTGTGGGTATTATTTCCAAAAGGTATGGAACCCGCATTGAACTAATGATGTCTGCATAAATCCAATTCTTTGGGTGCCCGTTAGTACATAACGGCCTGACCATTTCAAATTTTATGAGGTTATTTCGATGACTAACAATTTGAAGCTTCCTACTGACAGTTCAAAACTTCGCATTGATAAATGGCTGTGGGCTGCACGCTTTTTTAAAACGCGCGCGCTTGCTGTTGACGCGCTTGAGTGCGGTAAAGTTTTGCTGAACAACGCCCGTGTAAAACCCGCCAAGACCGTCGTTCCAAATGACATGTTGTCAATACGACTCGGCCCCTATTTGTTTGAAGTTGAAGTGCTTGGCTTATCTGATAGACGCGGACCCGCTCCCCAGGCACAAAAACTTTATCGGGAGACCGAAGCAGGCAGAATAAAGCGTGAAGCTTTGGCAGCCGAAATCAAGTCTCAACCAAAACCATCCGAACTCAAAGGTCGGCCAACCAAACGAGACAGGCGTGAAATCGAGCGTTTTAAGGTTGGGTCCTGGTAAATTTATGAAACTTTAAACTGTCGATTATGTATGGGGGTCTTTCCAATTTAGCGGGGAATATTTTTCAACTCCGCCGGACGTCCGAATAGCCAACCCTGACCGAAATTGCACCCGAGTTCGAGTAGTTTTCTGCGCACTTCTTCCGTTTCTATCCCTTCTGCAACAACATCCATTCCCAGTGAATGAGCCAGTTGAATTGACGAATTCACGATCTCGCCACTTTGTGCCGAGGCAAGCATTGAACTGGTGAAATATCGATCTATCTTCAGCGTACCGATAGGATAGCGATCCAAAGTTTCGAGCGAGGAATGTCCCGTCCCGAAATCATCAATGGCCAGCGTGCTGCCCAGTTCCGTCAATTGCATAAGCAACTGTAATGCCACCTCGGGGTTATTAATTATTACATTCTCGGTAAGTTCCAGTTTCAATTCGGTCGGTGGCATACCATTGCGAGAAATAATAGATTTGACTTCCTCAACAAAACTTTCCCCTGTGAGCTGAGAAGGAGACATGTTTACGCTGACAAACGGCAAGTCGAAATTTGTCGTTTTCCGCAAAATCGGCCAATCACGACAAGCTCGTTCCAAAGTCCAAAGTCCAACTTCTCGAATTTGTCCGGTCTGCTCCGCCACCCAAAGAAAATCAAGTGGAGAGACTAAACCCTGGGTAGGATGTCGCCAACGAATTAGCGCCTCGTACCCCGCTACATTATTTGAAGTCAGTGCGCAAATCGGCTGGTAATGTAATTCAAACTCATCGTTGTTTAACGCACGGCTGATGTCATTCACCATCGTCAACTTATACGTGGCTTCACCACGAATAGAATTACGCTTGTTTGCGATGTCAGATGATTGATGGGAAATTGATGAATACTGTGCATTGCCGCGCTTGTTACGATAGCGGTCCAAAATAACCAATAGCAGATGGCGAACAATGGGGTCGGTTTTTTCCAAAAGCTCATTCACCAACGATCTCTGGATAGCAATGAGTACCGTATTTTCAATCGCTTTTGCAGTGGCTGTTCTCGGCTGGTGATCTATCAAGGCGACCTCGCCAAACAATTCACCTTTTCCTATTTTATTGACTTGAAGCGCTTGACCATTATTCATCACACTTATTTCTATCATCCCTTCTTCTATCAAATATGCACCATCACCCTCGTCTCCCTCCTTAAAGATGATGTCGCCAATATTGTAGATTTCGCGATTCAGATTGTTCAGCATGGCTTTTCCTTGAAATGATTCAACTATTCAGAGTGCGAAGCTTGCCACCATCCCATAAAAAATCAATATGCCAAACGGCCTAGATATTTTTTATTGGAATTGAAATAATTACAAGTACAAGCCCCAGCATGCTTTCCAGAAGGTAAAGAATACTGGCCAGTCCATGCATCAGTTTGAACTGTGCGGCAAGCGCACTCTGCATCACGTCCAGTGGAAATGCTTGCGCTTTTAATGCCACCATTCCCGGCTGGATAACGAGTTGACTTGCAAGAACCAATAACAGCATTGAAACAATCAGTATGAAAGTTTTTTGTTTCCATGCGTTCCTGCCATACTGCTGAATTTGGTGTACCAGCAAATACGCCCCGCAACCAATTCCGATAAATGCCATCAGGGAAAATATTTTACCCGCGATCAAACCTGCCATTTGTCGGTCAAGTAAAGTCTGAAACAGCACCGGCACGGCAATATAGCCAACCGCCCAAATCCCGCCAACCCAAAGCACTGTACACAGGCTTGCAAGATAATTTGGGATTTGTCGTATCATCATTTGTTATTGTCTAACGCCTTGTTCAATTCAGCGGCTGGCATATACCCGGGATTGACAACTCCGTTGGCAAAAATCAATGCCGGAGTACCGTTAACTTTGAGCTTTTCACCGAGTGCCATGACTTTCGTTGTGGGGGTGTCGCATTGTCCCGGCGCCGGCTTCACCCCGTTTAGCATCAAATTATCCCATGCTTTGACTTTGTCTTCACTGCACCAAATAGCCTGCGCTTTTTGGGCTGAATCTTCTCCCCCAATATATGTTGCCATGAACAGATATAACGTAACGTCCGTCACGTTTTGCATTTCGTGTTCCAACTTCTTGCACCACCCGCAGTTCGGATCGGTGAAATACGCCATTTTGCGACTGCCGTTCCCTTTAACTTTTTTAATCGCAAACTCCAACGGTAATTTATTAAAGTCGACTGCAAACAAGATCCTGGAACGTTCCTCCGTTAAATTACGGCGAGCTTTGAGGTCTATCAGACTGCCTTCGACCAAGTACTGCCCTTTCTCATCTGTATAGAAAATTCGATCTTCGGTCACAACTTCATATAAACCTGCAATTGGTGATTTGTTGACTTGTGTCACCACACCGATTGTCTTGCTTAAAGTTTCTTTGAGTTTCGCTGGTGTTGTCGTTTCTGCGGCATGCGCTATTGAAACAGACAATAGACTTAGTAATAGTATTCTGAACATCGCTAACATCCTTAAGTTAATTAATTGAGTGCATGCCGAACCAGCATTTTCTTCAGCGGCGTGATTTGGTTTGTGGTTTTTAGTCCCAAGTTGCGTAATGTGCGCAGTAGTGGATTATCGTTAATGAAAAGATGCTTGAGCGCATCTGTGGTAAGTTGCATGGAAAGTATGTCCTCACGACGCGCACGCTCATAATTGCGCAGCAAATTGATATCGCCACAATCACTGATTGTACCTAACAATACCTCGGCAAGTTGGCGCGCATCGCGAAACCCCAGGTTCACTCCTTGCCCAGCCAAAGGGTGAACATTGTGCGCCGCATCGCCGACCAGTGCCAACCTTGGCTTAGTGATATGAGCCAAATTTAACACACGCAACGCAAAAGCAGAGGGGGGAGTAATTACTTGCATCTCTCCGAGTATAGATTGAGAGGCAGTTGAAACCTGTGCACACAATTCCTCCTGTGGTAAAGCCAATAATTCAGCCGATCTTTCCGGGCTGACCGACCAAACGATAGAAACACGCTTTCCCGGCAAAGGCAACAGCGCCAGGATGCTGTCCGGCTTAAACCATTGGCAAGCTATGCCATGATGTGATTTGCTAATACTAAAGTTGGCGACCACTCCGTGCTGGTGGTAAGGAGTCGGAGTCTCTGCCATGCCCGCTTGGTGGCGCACCCATGAGTCGCGTCCATCGGCACCCACAATCAATTTCGCTTTGATTTCACGTCCGTCTTGCAATTTCAGATGCGCAGCTTCCGGATGCCACGTTAGTTCGGAACAACGAGCGGGATTAAACAAGGTCAAATTATCTTGCTGCTGCAGTCCGTCCCATAGTGCGCGTTGAAGCAGGCGACTTTCAAGAATGAAAGTTAGTTCCGATGCTCCGACCTGATAGGCGCTAAAATCCAGTTCAGCGCCGCTATCGCCAAATATGCGCATCTCTTCCACCTGTTGCACGCGGCTTAAATCCAGTTTTTGCCAAGCGCCACATTGTTCCAAAAACTCGGCATTGCCCGGTGTGACAGCATAAATTCGACTATCCCAGTCATCCTCTTTAATCTCTTCAGACTCGGTTGGTAAGGACTGACCCTCCACCAAGGCAAGCTTCAATCGACTTGACTTCAGGGCTGCTGCCAAACTGGCACCAACCAAACCGCCGCCGACAATAACAATATCGAATTCCATCGCCCTTAAACCGATAAAAATTTAACAGCATCATAGCATGAGAGGGTTGATTAATTTATAATCGCCGCCCCCTTTGGAAATCATCATGCAGATTGGCCGTTACCTACTTAAGAATAACCTCATCGTTGCCCCCATGGCTGGCGTAACGGACAGGCCCTTCCGCATGCTGTGCAAGCGCATGGGTGCAGGCATGGCCGTTTCCGAAATGGTGGCTTCCAATTCACTGTTGTATGGTTCCGAGAAAACCAAACGTCGCGCCAATCATGAAGGCGAAGTCGATCCCATTTCAGTTCAAATCGTCGGTGCCGACCCCAAGATGCTGGCACAAGCTGCGCGCTACAACGTGGATCACGGTGCGCAAATTATAGACATCAACATGGGCTGCCCTGCCAAAAAGATTTGCAACGTAATGGCCGGCTCGGCATTGTTGCAAAATGAAAAACTGGTAGCCGAAATTCTGGAAACTGTTGTCGGCGCGGTTGATGTGCCTGTCACTCTTAAAATACGCACGGGTTGGGATAAGGCAAATCGCAACGCCACGAACATCGCCCGCATTGCCGAATCCAGCGGTATTCAAGCTCTCGCCATCCATGGTCGGACACGTGCATGTGCCTACACGGGCGATGCCGAGTACGACACTATTCGTGCGGTTAAATCTGTTGTTAACATTCCCATCATTGCAAACGGTGACATCACTACACCGGAAAAAGCACGTTACGTTTTGCAGCACACCGGCGCTGATGGCGTCATGATTGGCCGCGCAGCGCAAGGGCGTCCTTGGTTGTTTCGCGAAATTGCCTATTTCCTGAATAGCAATGCGCACATGCCGTCGCCTCATGTGAGCGAAATTCAACAGGTGCTTATTGCTCATGTACACGAACTGTACGGCTTTTATGGCGAACAATCCGGGTTGCGCGTAGCGCGCAAACACATCTCTTGGTACACCAAGGGGTTGAAAGGTTCGGCGCACTTTCGTCATCAGATGAATCAACTGGAAACTGTTGTAGAACAATTACAAGCTGTAAATGATTTTTTTGAAGGGCTATTGCAATCAGGGGAGAGCCTGCAATATGCCGAGGAACTGGCAGCATGAAAAAAGGGGAACGGGTCGTGTTAGATGAAAATGAAGTGGCGCAATATGTGCGCCAAGCGGTCGACAATTATTTTACCGATCTGGATGGCGAAGAACCGTCTTGCGCGGTGTACGACATGGTCATCAATTGTGTCGAAAAACCATTGATCGAAACTGTATTGTTTCATGCGGGCGGTAATCAGACCCGCGCTGCCGAGCTACTCGGACTGAATCGCAACACGCTGCGCAAGAAAATTCAGACGCACAAGATTAAATCTTAAATTCG
>CAIWKC010000263.1 GCA_903913145.1 uncultured Gallionellaceae bacterium
GATAATTTTCTCATTGCAGTTATTGTCACCACGTACAACAGTCCTGCAATGCTCACAGCGGTGCTTAATGGATTTCTTGCACAGACAGATCAAAACTTCGAGCTTTTTGTGGCGGATGACGGCTCCACGCCAGACACAGCGCAGGTCGTGAAGCAATTTCAAGTGCGAGCCAGTTTTTCCATCCATCACATTTGGCAAGAAGATGATGGTTTTCGTGCCGCGGCGATACGCAATCGTGCCATTGCTGCAGCGTCGGGTGAGTACATTATTTTTACCGATGGTGATTGTGTTCCTCCAGTCGATTTTGTGGCGCGGCATCGATTGCTGAGTGAGCCGGGCTGCTTTCTTTCTGGTAATAGAATGCTGTTATCGGAAGAATTTTCACGACGAGTACTTCGAGACAAGATTCCCATTCATCTTTGGCAATTTGGTGATTGGTTGAGTGCACGTTTTCAAGGCAGTATTAACCGCTTGATGCCATTGCTTCGATTGCCAGACATTGCTTGGTTGAGGAAACGTGCACCTTCCCGGTGGCAGGGAGCAAAGACTTGCAACCTTTCGGCATACCGGGAAGATTTGTTGCGTGTGAATGGACTGGATGAAAGTTACATAGGGTGGGGACAAGAAGATTCTGATTTGGTCGTTCGAATGATTCGCGCTGGATTAATCAACAAAAGCGCGCGATTTGCCGCGCCGGTTTTACATCTGTGGCATAAAGAAAATGACCGCTCTCACCTTGAAGAAAATAAGCGACGCCTGCAACAAGTACTTAACGCAACGCATGTTCGCGCATTCAAGGGTTTGGATCAATATAATTCTGGAAACCACCCGCAATTGATTTAAAACTTATTTGCCAGAGCCTTATCAAAACTAATCTGAATGAAAAATTCTTTAACAACAAAACATTTGGATTTGGGCTGCGGAATTGCACCACGCAATCCATTTCGCTATGAGGATCTATATGGATGCGACATTCGAGACATTGATGAGTCAGGAGTCAAGCTCGACTTTACGTATAAGAAGGCCAACCTGATCCAAGAACCTATTCCATTCCCAGATAATTATTTTAATTCCGTTTCAGCATTCGATTTTATTGAACATCTGCCACGCCAGTTTCTTGGGCAACAAGGTGAACTGATCAATCCATTTGTGACGCTTATGAGCGAAGTGCATAGGGTGCTTGCCCCCGGCGGCAGATTCATCGCCATTACACCTGCGTATCCAAGGCCTGAGGCATTTCAAGACCCGACACACGTTAACATCATCACTGAAAAAACGCATACATACTTTGTGGGTGATAACCCATACGCCGGAATCTACGGTTTTAAAGGAAGATTCGAAATCGTCAGCGTATATTGGAGTGCGCCGAAAAATGCCCATAATCTATTGGAGCCGCGCTGGAGGAAAACAATCAGGAATTTCGAACATCGATTTTTCAAAGAAGGTTTATCCCACATACTTTGGGATTTAAAGGCGATTTGAGATGCCCAAACCTAAATTGCTATAGCGTTCTTGGTCTTGAGGATTTCGTTAAACTGGTTTATCAGATGCTTCGCCTTTGAGTCATATTGATACTGATCACTGACAAGTGCTTGGCCAGCATATCGGATTCGATCTTGTTTATCAGGGTCTCTTAAGAGATTACTAAGTTGTATTTTTAATTCACGACAATCCCGATACAAAACTAAATGGGTGTCGGGTATAAAATGTTTACTTAATTCAGGCGCAGAATCTGTCAGTAATAGGCTACCGGCCGATAACACTTCAAAAAAACGCATATTCAAGCCAGCGCTCCCGGGAAATCTTGACGCATTGAGTACGATCCTGGAAGCGTTATAAAGGTTGTTTAAATCAGTCCCGATAATTTCTTTGCCCTTGAATATCTGTTGAAGTGTTTTTTTTGGGATAGCGCTTTTTTTAATCCAGTACCCACCGTACAGCGCAATATTTGAAGTGACCTCTAAAGCGGTCATGACTGCTTCATCACGCCAACTGCTCCAATTGCCAACAAAGGTTACATCAAACTTTTTAAGAACATCAGATTTGGAATGAAATTTTTCCGGATCGACAGCGTGACTTAAATAGCGGCTATCAAAACCAGCGCCAACTAGTGAATCTACATCCTTTTGACTATAAGAGTTGTAAATATCAAAAGCCTCGGCATTCCGAGCCAGATAAGGCAAGTCGTCGCGTGGCTCAAGATGCCAACCGATCTTGGGGACGGTAATACTTGAAATATAGGATTCACCAAAAGGAAGACCGTGAAGGATAAATAGCGCGTCAGGCAGATATTCTGAATAAAACTTTTGAAAGTTGCTTCCTACATAATTTCTCAAATTTAATGGGTGTGATTTAAACAGATCCGTCCCTTTTTTGACTAACCGAATACTACGGGCAAGGCGATTAACGTTTCGGATCACTCGTTGATAAAACCAATGTTCATAATCAGTCGTGTAAAAGATTTCAACATTAAAGCCTAACCGCACAAATGCATTTTTGAGATCTTCAGCGATAGGGGGAAATCGATGATAGACAAGGAGTATTTTTTTCAACTCGGATTGCATTGTGGATTTCACTGACTAAAATTTGCCAAGCTGTTAATAAACGATGGATCTCGCAAAGCAGAGGTGTAACTACTTATTTAGCAATTCGCCTTGGCAAGGATTAGTATCCCACTCTTCAATGCCTTGCAACGGATAGTCACAGAACAAGCCGTAGCCCAAGCGCCGTAATTTACCTTTTAACGTTGCGCGGGGGAATAAATGAGAATGCCTTGCGATGAGTTGAGACGTCGGCGTGTTAGTTAATTGCGACATATAAAGTCGATTAAATTCAGCGATTGTAATGCCCCATTTCATCACGAATATTCGACCTCCCATGTTATGTTTGATTCGTCCTGTACTTTTGCAGACAAAGTGATAAAAGCGGCTGGCACCGACAATACGGAAATGTCGACATCCGGCTACCCAAAACTTCATGAGCAGATCGTCATCACTACTCATGCCGGGACTGAATTCAAGACTGTAACCACCTACGATCTGCCACCATTTGCGATGAAATAAAGTGGGCTGTGATGCCCCACCCTCAGTATCTTTGCGAGGTTCTAACAAGAAATTTTGGAGTAGGCCTTTGGCGTCAAAATTTTCGGGAGTCGATCCCAAATCCATTTCCACCATGTGAGGGTTTTTTCCAATTTTGGGTTGAATTAGAGTAGAAAAATATAGTGCCAGATCGGTATCGCTTGTTGATATCGCCCTTGCAAAGGCAGTGTCCCATCCCGGGCACGCCACCATGTCATCGTTCAAATAAAGAACCCATTCTTGACTGGCCAAGTTTACAAGGTGGTTCACCGACATGCACACGCCGATATTCTTGTGAGTGTGGCTGAATTTGATACCCTCGGATTTGATCCAATCCAATGTTCCGTCTGATCCGTCATTCACATGAATAATGATCTCGTGATTAAATTCAGAATGATTGCGAATGCTCTCTATGCACAGCTTAAGGAAGGGTAAATTGTTCCAGGTCGGGATAATGATGCTAAACATTAATGATTTCCTTTGTGAGTTGCCATAGCCAGAAGTACCGCCAAGGTGAGGCTAAAAAAAGCAGCCGTCATTTTCAAATTGAATATTTCAACTGTTAAGCCAAAAACGAAAAACCCCAATACTAAGCAAATACCCATGAAACTCGAAATTTTGACAGCAGATATTGTTGACGAGGTTGAGCGCCAGAAGATAATTACCGGAACAAGATAAACCGCAAGAATGGAGAGTAACCCGAACAAGCCTGTGCCGGCGCACTTGGCGAGTATTTCGTTATGAACTTCAGAATTTCCAAAGTTTGCAGCTACCGGCGTCAACATACCACTGTCTCTAAACATGGGCATCGCCTGTGCGAATTCGTTTGGGCCAACACCGAAAAAAGGATTCGCAACAAATAAATTTATAGCCGCCAACCAAAGCTGTAGGCGAATTCCAACTGGCGTATCTTTGAATCCTTTCGCGTAATTATTTAAATCGTCGAATGCCAAATCTACACGGTGATGAATTACATCAATCCAAGAATAGCTTAGAAAAATAAAGGTTAAGGTCAGCACTACTGTAACACTTAATTTGAGCCATCGTTTTTTTCCACTCCAAAAAAATACCCAAACTAATATCAGTACAGGAATCGCTACCCAACCCCCTCGTTCACCTGATTGAACTGACATATAAATCCCCGCAATAAATCCGCAAAGTTTCAAAGACAATATGAATAAACAATTTCGCTCCATCAAGTTAATGCTAAAGAGAGAAAGAAATCCAAGTATTAATGCTGTGTCGCTAAAGTGAATCAGATTGAATGCCGAAGAAGTTGTACTACCCAAAATTTGATGATCTCCCACATACCAGACATTGGGATGTACTAGCAACCAAACAACAGCAACCAAGGCGCCAATGGGTATTGAATACTGCATCGTCATTAGCGCGCGAAGATTAACTTGGCGCAATGCGAGATAAATTGGAATTGTAAATAGAAACCGGGACGCCCAATCGTAAGGCGGGGCGGAGAATTTTCCGTGATAGGCTTGACTCAAAAAAATCGCTAAAACGGGCGAGGCCATTGCGAGCGAGAATGCTATGCTATATGCATCCCAACGTGATGCAGTGAGACTGGTTCGCGTGCGATACAAACTAACCAGAGATACCAGGAGAAGCAGAAAGAATAAAACGCCCATGCTGCCGTTAACGGTGAGGAGAAGTGCCGGGTAACTCAGCAGAATCAATATTATTATGCGGTTGGTGAATGTTTCAATTTTCACCAACATAATGAAATTTTTAAAATTTGACATAGAAAGTAGCAATAATTAATCACATACATTGTACGATATTTGCCCCCACACGAATTTTGAATAGGATTGTTAAGCAATGGCAGTATATGCAATAGGCGACATACAAGGTTGCTATAACGAGTTTCAGCAACTGCTGGAAAAGATAAGTTTTGATCCGGCACAGGATAAACTCTGGCTAGTCGGCGATCTTGTCAATCGAGGACCGAACTCACTGCAAGTATTGCGACTTGTTAAATCTCTGGGTGAAAGAGCTGTCACGGTTCTGGGTAACCATGATCTACATTTGCTGGCGGTAGCTGCAGGCGAAGCAGAACTGCACCGAAGCGATACTCTGGACGATATACTGAATTCGCCCGACTGCGACGATCTGCTTACATGGTTGCGTCAACAGCGTTTACTTTATGCTGAGAATGGCTACGTGCTGGTGCATGCGGGGCTCTTGCCACAATGGAATGTAAAACAGGCAATCGGTCTTGCGCATGAAGTGGAGTCTGCATTAAGAGGTGACAGATACACGACTTTTTTTGAGCACATGTATGGCAATGCGCCACGTGCGTGGAGCGACGATCTCAGCGGCTATAAGCGTTTGCGAGTAATCACTAATGCATTTACGCGCATGCGAATTTGCACCCCGCATGGTGCGATGGAATTTAAGTTTAAAGGTGAAGTGGATGATATTCCAGAAGGTTATTTGCCATGGTTCAATCTGCCTCAACGCCAAAGCGCAGATACTACAGTCATTTTTGGGCACTGGTCGGTATTGGGACTGCAAGTTACACCCAACGTTATCGCCTTAGATACCGGATGTTTATGGGGTGGGCAGATGACTGCCATCAGGCTCGAAGATCGCCAAATCTTTCAGGTAAGTTGCAAAAATCCGGTGAAGCAGGACTGGTAGGTGCGTATAGCAATACGCACCTACATAGTTGGAATGTTACAGCTTGATCGAGAAACCAAAATGCTGCTTGAATAGGTCGGAAATCTCGGTGAGTGAATGACGATGATTCTGCCCGCCGCGGCTGGATATTTTGAGTGAGCCCATTAGTGATGCTAAACGCCCTGTTGTTTCCCAATCCCAGCCACGTTCAATGCCATATAACAAGCCTGAACGATAAGCATCGCCACAACCTGTCGGATCGACTATTGCATGGGGTTTTGGTGTGGGGATAGAAATCTGTTTGTTATCGACATAAATTAGAGAACCATCTCCCCCAAGCGTAACGATTAAAGCAGTAACGCGCTGTGCAATTTCGGCAAGAGTCTTGCCCGTTTTATCTTGCAGCAGCTTGGCTTCATAATCATTTACAGTAATGTAATTTGCCTGCTCGATGAAATTGAGCAATTCACTACCGGAAAACATCGGCATTCCCTGGCCCGGGTCGAACACAAACGGAATGCCAGCCTCGGCGAATTCTTGAGCATGGCTCAGCATGCCATCGCGTCCGTCCGGAGAGACGATACCAAGCGATACTTCGTTTGCCGCCGAGATATGGTTGAGATGCGACATACTCATCGCGCCCGGATGAAATGCAGTGATCTGATTATCATCAAGGTCAGTAGTAATAAAAGCCTGTCCGGTGAAATTTCCAGATACGGTTCGAATGTAAGTCTGGGTCAAACCCAGTTTTTCCAAGCGCGAGGCGTAAGGAGCAAAATCGTCACCCACGGTTGCCATGATGAGTGGGCGCCCGCCTAACAATTGCAAGTTGTAAGCAATATTACCTGCGCAGCCACCATACTCGCGGCGCATTTCCGGTACTAGAAATGCAACATTGAGAATATGTAATTGCTCGGGGAGGATGTGCTTTTTGAACTGATCCTTAAACACCATAATGGTGTCGTATGCTAAAGAGCCGCAGATAAGAGTATTCATGTTATTTTTGGGAGAGAGGCTTAATAAGAGGGCACATAATATATTACTTTTTATCGAGATCTTGAATAAAGTGATTTATCAACTTTTTGATTTCATCAGGTGTCTGGATGAAATGCAGGCCGGCACGGTTGGCCTGTGTGCCGTCGGGGAGTGTAACAGGTGTTGCGTAACGAAGTTCAAGATCGGATACAACAGCATCTCCATTCGGCAAAATAATTCGGCAACCTTTTAAAATAATTCCTTTTTCAAGGTTTATATCGGGATCGTAGACCAGGCAACCCAAGCCATCGTGGCTAATGTCGGTAATATGCGACTCAAATGGAATATAACCCCCCTCATCGGCAATACAACGCAGAGACAAATGCTCGGGAATAGGAATACGGGGATGTTCGCGGCGATTATGCAAAAGTAATGTTTGAGGCAGCGCAAATTGGATGGCAGGCTGATTCTCAAAACGAGTTTCTTCAGGCGACGTTCCCTCGAAAGTGTAATGCAATTCTTTATGGCTGGCGGTGAATTCCACAGAAGGTGAACCAAGCACCATGCTGTTGATCGTCTTGTGGTGACTATAAGCAACGACGAAATGTTCGGTCACCGCGTCGATTGCGAGGAAATGAGACGCGAATGGATGGTGGTTCATCACTTCTGCAGATATAGCACAGCGCTCTTGCGCCAGTACTTCCATCAGGCGGCAAATCTCTATGCGCGACCGAAATAGTACATTACCCGAGATGTTCTTTTTTTCAGTAGCAGTCGGTGCGGTCATCATGGTTTAGGTTATTTTAGGGCTACCAATGCTGCATCGTAATTTGGTTCATGGGTAATATCGTCCACCAATTCAGCGTGAATAACATGGTCGTTTTCGTCCAGGACCAAAACTGCGCGTGCAGTTAAGCCTGCCAATGCGGTATCGGCAATTTTGACGCCATAGTTTCGCATGAAGTCGCGTCCGCGCATCAGAGAAAGAGTGACCACGTTTTCCAATCCTTCGGCCACACAGAAACGACTCATGGCGAATGGCAAATCGGCCGAAATCGCCAGAACAACTGTGTTGTTTAGTTTACTGGCGGCTTCGTTAAACTTGCGCGTGGAAGTTGCGCACACTGCCGTGTCCAGACTTGGAACAATGTTCAATACCTTGCGTTTTCCTGCGAAGCTTTGCAGCGAAACATCCTTCAGGTCTTTGTCTACCAGCGTAAATGCCGGAGCAGTCTGCCCAACAACAGGAAAAGTGCCAAACAATGTGACGGCAGCACCACCGAGTGTAACGGAAGTATTATTGCTTGTTTCTTTGGCCATGATAATCTCCTTGAGTTTTCAGCAATCCGCCATTCTCGCGCAGGTGTGAATCCAGCAAAAATAAAAATTCCGCGAAGTGGACAACGCTTGAATTTTGACCTGCTTTGCAGGCTATTTTATTTAACTGGATTCCCGCCTGCGCGGGAATGACTTGTCTAAATTTTATTTAGTTTTTAAATGGCGGACAAACACAAACCAAATGTTTATCCCCGTACACATTATCCACTCTTGCCACGCTCGGCCAAAATTTATTATCACGTACCCACTTCAGCGGGAAAGCCGCGAGTTCACGCGAATAGGGTCGCGCCCAAGCATCGGATACTACTGCTTGCGCAGTATGCGGCGCATGCTTGATGACATTATTTTTCTTGTCGGCCTTACCCGCAATTATTTCATCAATCTCGCCTCGAATAGAGATCATCGCTTCACAAAAACGATCCATCTCGGCTTTCGATTCGCTTTCAGTCGGCTCGACCATGAGGGTGTCGACTACAGGGAAAGAAGTGGTAGGCGCGTGGAAACCAAAATCCATCAGGCGTTTGGCGATGTCGGCGACTTCAATTCCTGCGTCGCGTTTGAATGGAATGCAATTCAAAATCATTTCGTGCGCGCAACGGCCATTTGTGCCGCTGTACAACGTTGCATAATGATCTTTCAACGACTCCTTGATGTAGTTGGCGTTAAGGATCGCCATGCGCGTAGCTTGGGTGAGACCCTCACCACCCATCATTTTAATGTAACCGTAAGAGATCAGAAGGATCAATGCGCTGCCGTAAGGTGCTGCAGAAACAGCATGTATACCTTGCTCGCCACCCACCTTTACCATGGGGTGCGATGGCAGGAATGGGGTGAGATGTGCGGCTACGCCTATAGGACCGGCACCGGGCCCACCTCCGCCGTGAGGGATGGCAAAAGTTTTGTGCAGGTTCAAGTGGCAGACATCCGCGCCGATGTTGCCGGGACTGGTGAGGCCGACTTGCGCGTTCATGTTGGCGCCATCCATATAAACCTGCCCGCCGTTGTCATGGATGATGCGAGTGATGTCACGAATCGATTCCTCATACACGCCGTGCGTGCTGGGGTAAGTCACCATCAGACAGGATAAATCGGCCTTATGCAGTTCGGCTTTCTCGCGCAAATCATTCACATCAATGTTACCGGTGGCATCACATTTTACGACCACGATTTCCATGCCACACATCGCCGCACTGGCTGGATTAGTACCGTGCGCAGAGGAAGGAATTAGCACCACGTTACGCTGTGCTTCACCACGTGAACGGTGATAGGCTTGTATGACCAACAAGCCGGCATATTCGCCGGATGCGCCGCTGTTAGGCTGGAAGCTCATCTGCGCAAAACCGGTAATCTCGGAGAGTGCAGCATTCAAACCGGCAATCACTTCCTGATATCCTTCGGCTTGTTCCAGCGGCACGAAAGGATGCAGGTTGGCAAATTCTGGCCATGTGAGCGCCAGTAATTCTGAGGCTGCATTGAGTTTCATGGTGCAAGAGCCCAACGAAATCATCGAATGCGTTAGCGAGAGATCTTTGTTCTCAAGCCGCTTAATATAACGCATCATTTCTGATTCGGAATGGTATGCGCTGAACACCGGATGGCTCAGGATGGACGATTGTCTTGGCTGCACCAATAAAGCCTGTTTAGATACTTGTTCTTGTGTCAACTTAGATGCAGGTTTGCCCGCCGCCAGTGCAAACACTTCAAGAATAGCGTTAAGGTCCGCCACTGAAGTGGTTTCATTCAGAGATATGGTCAAGTCTTCGGCGAGGTAACGGAAGTTGATTTGTGCCGCTGTTGCCAGGCTGTGAATTTTGGCGTTGTCAGTGTGCGATAGTTTTAGCGTGTCGAAAATCGCGCCCTCAGCTATGGTGTAACCCAGCTTCTTTAATTCACCTGACAAAGCCACGGCTGACTGGTGCACTTGTACTGCAATTCCGCGCAAACCTTCAGCGCCGTGATATACCGCATACATACTCGCCATAATTGCCAGCAGCGCCTGAGCGGTACAGATATTCGAGGTTGCCTTCTCGCGGCGAATATGTTGCTCGCGAGTTTGCAGAGCCATACGTAACGCGGGGTTTCCATCGGCATCGATTGATACGCCAATGATGCGTCCCGGCATCGAGCGTTTATGCGCGTCGTGGCAAGCGAAGTAGGCCGCGTGCGGACCACCATAGCCCATCGGCACGCCGAAGCGTTGCGTCGAACCCAGCACCACATCCGCGCCCCATTCCCCCGGCGGAGTGAGCAATACCAAACTTAGAATATCAGCAGCTACGGCGATAGTCATGCCATGAGTTTTGGCACGAGCAACGAAATCGGCGTAGTTGTGAACGCTTCCTTCAGCTGTCGGATATTGCAGTAGCGCGCCATAGAGCGAGTCGTTCAGCGTGATGGTTTTGAAATCGCCGATCACCAAATCAATACCCAGTGGCTTTGCACGGGTCTTGAGCAATTCGATAGTCTGTGGATAACATTCGTGCGACACAAAAAAACTGTTCTTGCCATGTTCTACAGCTTCACGCGAACGCAGGCCGTGCAACATGGTCATCGCCTCGGCTGCAGCGGTCGCTTCGTCCAGCAGTGAAGCGTTGGCGATTTCCATACCAGTTAGATCGACGATCATGGTTTGGAAATTTAATAGTGCTTCCAAGCGCCCTTGCGCAATCTCCGCTTGATAGGGCGTGTATGCGGTGTACCAACCCGGATTTTCCAGAACATTGCGCTGAATGACCGGTGGTAAAATGGTGTCGCAATACCCCAACCCGATATAAGTTTTGAACAACTTGTTTTTCGCGGCGACACCACGCAGATGTTGCAAAAACACGTGCTCGCTCATCCCTTCAGGCAGATTCAACGGAGACTTTAAACGAATTGAGTCAGGGACGGTTTGATCGATCAATGCAGCAAGAGATGGCGCATTTATCTTTTTCAACATAGCTTGCACGTCTTGTGCATTCGAGCCGTTATGGCGGTTTACAAATTGGTCGATAGTCATGTACAACCTCGAAAGTGGTTTGAGTGCATTCCCTCCTCCTCACAAGGGGAGGGTTAGGGAGGAGGTTAAAGCGCTGGTGTGCAACTACTCTACCCCCATCCTAGCCTTTCCCCTGCCAGGGGGAAGGGACAGAGTTTTTAGTGAGCTTCGCTATCAACTAAAGCTTGATAAACGGCGGCATCCAGAAGCGCAGCAACGTCAGCAAGATTGTCCGGTTTTATCTTAAAAATCCATGCAGCGTACGGGTCACTGTTGATTCTCTCCGGAGCGCTGTCCAATTCGCTATTTGCGGCGATGACTTCGCCAGATACAGGCGCATATACATCGGCTGCGGCCTTAACCGATTCAACTACGGCACATTCTTCCTTTGCTTTCAATTTGCGACCGACTGCGGGTGCTTCGACGAAAACCATGTCTCCCAGCAATTCTTGAGCGTGCTGGGTAATGCCGATAGTGATCGTGCCATCTACCTCAGTTTTAACCCACTCGTGGGATGCAGTGTATTTCAAGTTGCCTGGATTACTCATATCGATCTCTTTCTAGTCGTTAGTTATTAGACAATGGTCGTTAGTTAGCGTTGCTGCTGCACAGGTTTAACTATGCGCTAGCAACTAACGACCGTTCATATACAGCGCTTACCATTGCGTGCAAACGGATACTTTACAACTTGTGCTGCCAACATTTTATCGCGGATTGAGACTTGCACCGTATCGCCGATCTGTACGCCGTTTGGGACGCGTGCTAATGCAATCGATTTTTCAAGTGTGGGTGAAAAGCTACCGCTGGTGATTTCGCCTTCGCCTTGTGCAGTCTGTATTTTTTGATGGCTGCGCAACACACCACGATCAAGCAACACCAAGCCGACTAATTTGCGTGTTGGCGTGTTGGCCAGTAGCGCTGCTTTGCCAATGAAATTTCGATCACTCTTCAAGTCGACCGTCCACGCCATGCCCGCTTCCAACGGGTTAATGGTCTCGTCCATATCCTGACCATAAAGGTTCATGCCTGCTTCAAGGCGCAACGTATCACGTGCGCCAAGACCGATCGGTTTAACGCCGGCTTTGTTTAGCGCATACCAGAAGATTTCAACTTTTTCTTTTGGAAGCATCACCTCAAAACCGTCTTCGCCGGTGTAACCTGTACGCGCAACGAAGTATTCGCCGCAATCAGCAGCCTGGAAATTTTGTAAAACTTCAGTTGAGGATTTGATCTGAGGTAATACCTGCCACACTTTGGCGCGTGCGTTTGGGCCTTGTATCGCGACCATCGCCAGATCGTCGCGTGAAGTGATGGTAAGTTGTGGGGCGTGAGTCGCAGCCTGTTGTTTCATCCAAGCAATGTCTTTGTCCGCTGTCCCCGCATTGACCACGATGCGGAACCACTCTTCGGTCATGAAGTAGATGATGAGATCATCAATCACGCCACCCTCCGGTTGGAGCATGGCAGAGTAAAGTGCTTTGCCTGGCAGGGTGATTTTATCCGCGTTGTTCGCCAGCAAGTAACGCAGGAAAGCGCGTACTCTAATGCCTTTTACATCTACAACGCGCATGTGGCTTACATCGAACATACCAACGTCGTTACGCACTTGATGATGTTCATCGATCTGTGAACCGTAGTTCACCGGCATGTCCCAACCGCCAAAATCAACCATTTTTGCGCCCATCGCCCGGTGTGCTGCGTTTAAAGGAGTCGTCTTGAGAGTCATATTCGCTTTCAGAAAAAAAGGCGCAACACGATTTCGTGTTGCGCCCCATCTGTCCTTGATACCTGAGAGATTACGGATGAAACCGTCTGCCCCTTCGGTGGTCGGACATGCCGACACTCTCCAGATTTGCCTATTCCGATTGGTTCCTGAAGCCTGAGCGGTTACGGGTATTGCGCCTTCGGCGGTGCTTAAAGTATTGGCACACTCTCCCAAACGGTTTGAACGGCGAGAGAATTATACCGGAACTTTAATATTTATAGCGGTGGATGGCTTGTATTAAAAGCGAAACAAGGTGTAATGACAAAAACGTAATTGCCAAAATGCTCTTTTGGTCATAAAGTACGCACTTATGGCATTTAGAATATTCCTATTCCCTATAATTAAGGAGATTGCAAAATGATGGAAAAGAAGAGTACAACACGTTGTGCTGTGGTGATAGGCATTGGAGCTTTATTGAATTTTACTTCTTTCTATGTGGGCGTTAATGCCGGCGGAGTTATCCTGATGGCATTGGCAATCGCACTTGTAGGATACGGTGCTGGCAGCATCATGGATACTCCTTGCGAGCAGATGAAAAAGTAATTCGTATTAGCTCATTTATAAAATATCGCTTTGTAACCAGCTGACAGCCTGCCTGTCAGATGGTTAGGTGTTGATTCAGGTTTTTTCTTCCACGCTATAAATTAACAGTAACTTCCCTATGTCTGATATCCCGCCAATTGTTCTGACCTTCGCGGCAACTGACCCGAGTGGCGGTGCCGGTTTACAGGCCGACATTCTTACGATTGCCAGTATGGGATGCCATCCGCTTTCCATTGTCACCGCTATCACTGTACAGGATACCAGCGGCGTAGATGATGTGCAGCCGGTAGATGCTGAACTGGTCGCCGATCAGGCGCGTGCAGTGCTGGAAGACATGCCGGTGGCTGCTTTCAAAATCGGCTTGCTGGGTAGTGTTGAAAACATCGCCGCCATAGCAGAAGTGATTTCCGACTATCCCGATATTCCTTTGGTTTTGGATCCGGTGTTAGCCTCCGGACGTGGAGATGAGTTAGCCAATGAAGATATGGTGGACGCGTTACGCGAATTGCTGTTACCACAAACAACTATCCTGACGCCGAATAGTATGGAAGCTCGCAGAATTGTGCAAGATGAAGAAAATGAGAAAGATGATCCGACCCTGGCGGAATGTGCCAAGCGTATTTTGTTGCTGGGTTGCGAATATGTGCTGATTACCGGTACCCACGAGCACACGCCCAAGGTTATAAATACCCTCTATGGTGAGCGAGGTCTTGTGCGTAGCGACAGTTGGCCGCGCTTGCCCGGTATTTACCATGGATCCGGGTGCACACTTGCATCCGCTATTGCAGCGTTGCTGGCTAACGGACTGCCAATGGAAGAAGCAATCCGTGAAGCACAAGAATACACTTGGGAAGCGTTGAAGTATGGCTTCCGTCCCGGAATGGGACAACATATTCCGGATCGCTTGTTTTGGGCACGCGATGAAGACGACGACGAAGATGAGGAAGAAACACGTCATTAATTTTAAAAATATTTTCCGTTATCCCAATTTCCAGCAAGGTAGATGATTGAGTTGAGGGAAGGAAAACGTGGTTATGGCTTCATGTCGCCGCATCGTTAGTAAAGATATTTTTGGTCTTTACGCAATCACCCCTGACGAAATCAACACGGCAGAATTACTGCGTAAATCCCGGCTTGCCTTACAAGGTGGCGCGCGCATATTGCAATATCGGAACAAGCTTGCCGATACTTCCTTAAAATTGCAACAGGCTCTTGCGCTGCGCCAATTGACGAGCGAATTCGAATGTACTTATATTATCAATGACGATGCGCAACTGGCGGCGCAAGTGGATGCGGACGGCGTGCATTTGGGCGGTGAAGATGGAAGCGTGTTAGCCGCCCGTGCTTTGCTAGGCAGCACAAAGCTTATTGGGGTGTCTTGCTATAATCGCTTACTCTTGGCTATTGAAGCTGTAAAGCAAGGTACGGATTACGTGGCATTTGGCGCATTTTATTCGTCGGGTGTAAAACCCGGTGCGGTGAAAGCAGAAGTAGGGTTATTGCAAACGGCCAGCAAAGAGTTGAATTTGCCCATTGTTGCCATAGGCGGTATTACACAGCAGAATGGAGCGGCATTAATCAAAAACGGTGCTGATGCGCTGGCCGTAATTTCAGCATTGTGGAATGCACCTGATATTCATGCTGCAACACAAGAATTTTCATTACTTTTCGGTAAGGCGTAATCGATGACATATAACAATCCCAAAATATCCCAAAATCAAAGCTTATTTGATCAGTCGCAAAAAGTGATTCCAGGTGGCGTGAATTCACCGGTTCGCGCATTCCGTTCTGTGGGTGGCACGCCGTTATTTTTTCAACGCGGGCAAGGTGCCTACGTTTGGGACGCGGACGGTAAAAAATATACAGATTATGTGGGTTCCTGGGGCCCGATGATCGTTGGTCATTGCCATCCGGATGTCGTCAAGGCAGTGCAGGATGCCGCAGCACAAGGCTTGGGTTTTGGTGCTCCAACAGCTAGTGAATTGGAACTGGCGAATCTGCTGTGCAAATTGTTGCCCAGTATTGAGATGGTGCGCTTGGTTAGTTCCGGCACCGAAGCGACGATGTCGGCAATTCGCCTGGCTCGCGGTTTTACCGGTCGCTCACGTATCATCAAATTTGAGGGTTGCTACCACGGCCATTCTGATGGTTTGCTGGTTAAGGCAGGCTCCGGCGCGCTCACTTTTGGGCAACCCAGTTCTTCCGGCGTGCCTGCCGAGATTGCCGCACTTACTACAGTGTTGGACTACAACGATGCTGGCGGACTGGAAAAAACCTTCGCCGAAATGGGCAAGGAAATTGCTGCAGTGATTGTTGAACCCGTGGCGGGCAATATGAATTTGGTCACACCCAAGCGCGAATTTCTGGATGCCTTGCGCACCTTGTGCACAAAGCATGGCGCAGTGCTGATTCTCGACGAAGTGATGACTGGCTTCCGAGTCAGTTTGCAAGGCGCGCAAGGCTATTACGGCATCAAACCTGATTTGGTGACGCTGGGTAAAGTCATGGGCGGAGGATTGCCAGCTGCAGCGTTCGGCGGACGCCGCGACATCATGCAATGCTTGGCCCCACTCGGCGCTGTGTATCAAGCCGGAACATTGTCCGGCAATCCGATCGCTGTGGCAGCAGGTTTGACCACTTTAAAGTTAGTACAAGTTTCCGGTTTCTACGAACGCCTGTCACAATTGGCAACACAATTAACAACCGGACTGACAGCCGCAGCAAAGAAGTACGGCATTCCGTTCTGCGCGCAATCCGTCGGGGGCATGTTCGGGCTTTATTTCAGCAAAACCTTGCCGACAAGTTACGCCGAAGTAATGCAGTGCGATAAAGAGGCTTTCAACCGGTTCTTCCATGCCATGCTAAATGAAGGTGTATATCTTGCGCCATCTGCTTTTGAGGCAGGTTTCGTTTCTGCCGCGCACACTGATGCCGACATTGCAGCGACCATCGCTGCTGCCGACAAAATCTTCTCGGCTTGGATGTAATGGGATTATTTTCGCAGGCAGCGTTCTATACCACGGTCAATCACATCAGAGACCTGCCTTTGCACGGTGGCAAGGAAGTCGCGTTTGTGGGCCGTTCCAATGCGGGCAAATCAAGCGCCATCAACACGCTTGCCAACCATGTGCGTCTTGCCTATACCAGCAAAACCCCGGGGCGAACTCAGCACCTGAATTATTTTTCTTTGGGAGAAAACAATTTTCTAGTCGATCTTCCAGGTTATGGTTACGCCAAAGTCCCACCCGATGTCCAGCGTCACTGGGAAGCGCTGCTGAATGAGTACCTACAAACCCGCGAAGCTCTGTGTGGCTTGGTTGTCATTATGGATTCACGCCATCCCTTGCAGCCGCTGGATGAACAGATGCTGGAATGGTTTTCCGAGACAGGCAAGCCCGTACATATCCTGCTAACCAAGTCGGACAAACTAAGTAGACAACAATCCATCAAAACATTTCGTGAAGTAACTACTTACTTGAAAGAGCACTTTCCATTTTGTACAGTACAACTTTTTTCCAGCCTGAAAAAGCTGGGGACAGATGAGGCAGAGGCAGTCATAGCGGGTTGGCTGGCAGAACCGGAAAAAGAGACCGAAGCATAAAATTCAAATGCCTTGACGGAACAACTAGCCATTCCACTAGGCTGCCAAAGGACGGCAACCAAGTGGCTGGTTAAAGCCACGCAAGACGCGGTCAGGATAAATCGCCGCGCCGCATACTTTGGAATGCAAGCAAGATTTATCCTGACCGTAACGCCGCATAGCGACGGCATATGGGTTTTAGTAAAAAAATGCCCCTGAACCAAAGGGGTAGGCCAGGGGCAAAGTCTTAACTATTAGGGGTTAAGACACCTGCTCAGGGAGGAGAAACAGGAGATGATTCACATCATCTGTATACTCAGACGGAGCTAATTGAAAAAGGTTCAAAGATAGTCAAATATTTTAGGAAATTTTATGCAAACGTTAGGACAGTATCCACATAAACGCATGCGCAGAATGCGCCACGACCAATTTTCACGAGACCTGATGCGTGAGCATACACTCACTCCGGCAGATTTTATTTATCCTGTATTTGTACTTGAAGGCAGCAATAAAGTTGAAGACGTAAAGTCTATGCCTGGTGTACAACGTAAAACCTTAGATCTGTTATTGGCTGATGCCGAGCAATGTGTCAACTTGGGCATTCCCGTGATGGCGATCTTTCCTGTAATCGGTTCACCGCTAAAAAGCTTGGATGCGCGTGAAGCCTATAATTCAAACGGACTTGTACCAAGTGTGGTTGCGGAATTAAAAAAGCGTTTTCCCGAACTCGGCGTTATGACTGACATCGCCCTTGACCCTTACACTAGCCATGGTCAGGATGGACTCATAGATGAAAACGGCTACGTACTCAACGATGAAACCATTGCAGTGCTCACCAAGCAGGTACAGACCCACGCTGCAGCGGGCGCAGATATTGTTGCTCCTTCTGATATGATGGATGGCCGTATCGGGGCTATTCGTGAGGCTCTTGATGCCCACAAACACATTCACACCCGCATCATGGCTTACTCCGCAAAATATGCTTCAAGTTTCTACGGCCCGTTCCGGGATGCTGTCGGTTCAAGTGGCAACCTCGGCAAAGGCAACAAATACACCTATCAAATGGATCCGGCAAATTCCGATGAGGCCTTATGGGAAGTCGGGTTGGATTTGCAAGAAGGCGCTGACATGGTGATGGTCAAACCCGGTATGCCCTATCTCGACATTGTGCGTCGGGTAAAAGATGAATTCAAAGCCCCCACGTTTGTCTATCAAGTCAGCGGCGAATATGCCATGCTCAAGGCGGCCGCGTTGAATGGTTGGCTGAATGAAGAGGCTTGTGTGCTGGAATCGTTACTGGCGTTTAAGCGGGCAGGAGCAGACGGAATACTGACTTATTTTGCACTTGATGCGGCGCGATGGTTAAAAGCGTGAGGTGGCAGGCGGCGAATGGATTATTAGAATCTACTATGTGCTTATTACTGGTTCTATCGGCTAACCGCGCAGTACAGTAAAGAGACATCATGAATAAAGTACGAAATTTAACTACCCCGATCAGTGTAGACAAAGAAGCATTGAATGAATTTACCGTTGCGTTGATGGATCGCATAGATGAAATTGATCGTAACCTGGCTCATTTGAACAAAGATCCTGAAAATCGGGTAACACTTGCCGATATTTTTCGTACACTCCACAACATTAAGGGCGAGGCTTCAGTTTGCCGGTTTCCAC
>CAIWKC010000264.1 GCA_903913145.1 uncultured Gallionellaceae bacterium
CTAAAATATTAGGATCAATTTTAGTGCATCGATAAGTATAGCATTCTTGTATTTCCTGTAAAGCTAACTCTCAGTGTTGACCTGAAAATATTCATCACTGAATTAACCAAAAGTTGTTTTACAAGGAAAATTATTTACAACCTATTCGAATTTTATTGATTATTTTCGATTTTAAATAATGCTGAATGGCATCCAGATATGGGTTGTCTTAATTTGGAAACAATATATACATATTATCTACACAATTTAATGAATAGGTGGTCTTATGAACGATATAAATTTCCGCAACATAATTTTTGCTGCTTTCTTGGTTACATTTTGTTTAAAGGCTACCGCGACTGAACAGCCGCATAACGTTGTATTATTTGTGGCGGATGGTTTGCGTGCTTTGGTGGTCGATAACAAGACTGCGCCGACCATGGCTGCAATCAGCAAATACGGAGTCTGGTTCAAGAACAGCCATTCATTATTTCCTACATTTACCATGCCGAACAGCTCGGCAATTGCGACCGGGCATTATTTTGGTGATACAGGTGTTTACGGCAACACCATCTATTCCGCTTTTGAAGTAGTCAATGCAGCCAGTAGCGTGACACCATTTATTGAAAACGATCAGGTACTCGGCGATATTGATGAACACTTTTCTGGAAATTTTATCAACGAGGAAACACTACTTGTCTCTGCACGAAAGGCTGGTTTTTTGACCGCTGCTGTCGGAAAACTTGGGCCGGTAGGCATTCTGGCTGGAAATGATAGGTCGGGCGAGCACACAATCGTAGTTGATGACTTGACTGGCCGCAAAGGTGGAATGCCACTTAATGCGGGATTATTGGCCGCTTTGCAAGATGCCGGAATGTCAACTCAGGCGCCAACACGAGGTGACAACGGCAAATCAGGTGACCTGAATACCTCAGGCACCGTGATCGCAAACATCGAACAACAACAATATTTTGCAGATATCACCACCAAATTTTTGCTGCCGCGCTTTAAAGCTGCAGGCAAACCTTTCGTGATTGTATTTTGGTCGCGTGACCCAGACGGCTCGCAACATAATCAAGGTGACAGCCTTGGCAAATTGGAGCCTGGAATCAATGGCCCGACTTCCATGGCGGCAATCAAAAATTCTGATACCAATCTTGCACAAATTAAAGCAGCACTTGAATCTCTCGGACTTGATAAAACAACTGATATTTTTGTTACTGCGGATCATGGATTCTCTACTATTTCCAAACAAAGCAAGACCAGTCCGGCAGCAAAAATTACTTATCAGGACACTCCGGCAGCTCAATTGCCTTCAGGATTTGTTGCCATCGATCTGGCAATCGCGCTTGATTTATCATTGTTTGATCCGGATTCCAAAAATGAGCGTGTTGACTATAAATCGGGCAAACATAGCAAAAAGGCAAATGGACTATTGGGGCTAGACCCGACGTCACCCGATCTGGTTGTTGCGGCGAATGGCGGTTCTGATCTGGTTTATTTACCCAAGCCTAATGCCAATGAATTGGCTCGAAAAGTTGTTAAGTTGCTTCTGGCTCAAGATTATGTCAGCGGATTATTCGTTGATGATTCACTCGGAAGCATTCCGGGCACGTTGCCGCTGAGTGCAATTAATTTGAAAGGAACGGCGCTCACGCCAGTTCCCGCCATCGTCATTAATTTTAAATCCTTCTCCACCGGCTGCAAATTACCCGTGCTATGCACTGCTGAAGTCGCCGATACCGGATTGCAGCAGGGGCAGGGTATGCACGGTAGCTTCAGCCGTGCCGATACCTATAATTTCATGGCTGCAATTGGCCCTGATTTCAAAAGTGGATTTGTTGATCTGTCACCAGCAAGCAATGCTGACGTTGGAAAAACACTTGCAGGGATTTTGAAACTGGAAGTTTCTGATAAAGGAAAGTTGATAGGTCGTATCTTGTCGGAAGCAATGCCTGGCGGTAAAGCAAATAAATTCACCCAGAAGACAAAAAAATCTGCTCCAAGCCAAGAGGGATTGCGCACGACATTAAAGTATCAGCAACTTGATCAGACAACATATTTTGACGTGGCTGGATTTACCTCCAGATCAGTTGGGCTTGGCGATAAATAAATTTGCGCGATGAAAAAGTAATGCCAGCGAGTAAATGATTATGAGTTTCACTAAATCCATTTAACTGATTGAAAACGATCAAAGGATCGCCTGGAGCCGGATACCAAATTGACTATTGTTGGCATGAATGCTGAATGGATGAGCTAAAAGCCATTAGCTTAAAGTAGGTTAAGTGTTCAAACAATGCGATGTTTTATCTTGTCGCTTTGGTTTGTTTGCCGCAATTTCAAGTTTTTTATTTGGTTGCGCAACGGCTCACAGTTCGATACATGACGACTCACAAAGTGCTTATATCGTGCTTGGCGAAAATGGAGCACCCGTTGCTCGATTATTGACCTCGGACAAGAAATGCCCACTCATCCAATTTGACGGCCATGATGTGCAGATGGACGTTCGTGCCTTGCCTGAAATTGTGCCTTTACGACCAACATTATCAGCACCGACAGATTCCAAACCGTCCATTTTTCCGTTATTGACTTGCGAGAAGGGTATACCTGCCAATACAAAACACGCCATGATTGCTGATAAGCAACTGCCGCTACCTGTGGCAGAGTTTAAGCGAATTGTGGTAATCGGCGACACCGGTTGTCGTTTGAAGAAAAGCGATAGCGCGTATCAGGAGTGCAACGATAGTAATCTCTATCCCTTCTCAAAAGTTGCGGCAGCAGCAGCAAACTGGAAGCCGGATTTAGTGGTACATGTTGGAGATTTTCAATACCGTGAAAATGAATGTCCTGCTGACAAACCCGGATGCGCAGGGAGCCCGTGGGGTTACGGTTGGGACACTTGGAAGGCAGACTTTTTTGACCCTGGAGCCTTACTATTAAAAGCCGCACCTTGGGCAGTGATTCGCGGCAATCATGAGTCTTGTGCACGAGCTGGCCAAGGTTGGTGGCGAATGCTTGATCCACGTCCTTTGCTGCCGGGGCGCGATTGCAATAATGCGGCCAATGACGAAATGGGAGACTTCAGTGACCCTTATGCGATTCCGCTTGGGGGCAATGTTCAACTAATCGTGTTGGACACTTCAAACACGATCAACGGTATCATTCAGACGGGCGACATTCGCCAGAGCAAATATCGTGATATGTATAACAAGCTGGATAAATTATCTCAGCAGGCTGATTACAATATAGCCGCTAATCATCATCCGATACTCGGCTTTGCGGCCAAAAAAGATAAGCTGGGTAAGGTGACTTTGCTCCCGGGCAATCAGGGTATTCAATCAGTCTTCGCGGCTATCAATCCATTGATTATGCCTCCACGTGTTAATGCGTTGCTATCAGGTCACGTTCATTTGTGGGAGGAAGTTAGTTTCTCAAGTTCTCATCCGACACAGTTCGTCGCTGGATTTTCCGGGACAATGGAAGACTTGGTGCCACTCCCAGCCCAATTACCCCAAGGTGCCACGCCAGCACTCGGCGCTGTTGTTGAACACTTTAGTTCATGGGTTAACGGTTTCGGTTTCATGACACTGGAGCGAAAAGGCAGCAAACAGTGGGAGGTAAAGGTATGGGATACTACAGGTCGGCAGGTTAATGCTTGCAGCGTTGAGGGCAGTCATTCCAGTTGTGAACTGGCGCAAGGCAAATAGAATGTCTTTCCCGTGCAGGCGGGAATAACAAGTTTTGCTTTTAACGGATTATTTGTAATACGTTTTGTATGATCTAACGATATATTTGGAAAAATCTTTGTCTACAAACACTTTAAATAGAATTATTTTTGTGGGTTGCCTGTTGATTAGCCAATTGGCTCAAGCTGTTGATTCCGGCACTTTCAAACTAATCAATAAATTCAATGTGGGCGGTGATGGAAGATGGGACCTGCTCACATTTGATGCCAATCAACATCGACTGTTTGTCAGTCGGGCAACCCATGTTCAAGTCATTGACGCAGACTCCGGAAAAGTGGTCGGAGACATTCCCGGCACTGAAGGTGTACATGGAATCGCGCTTGCAGATGAATTTAATGTCGGTTTCACCAGCAACGGGAAAAGTAATTCAGTGACGGTTTTTGATCTGAAAACACTTAATACAATTGAAACTATCAATATCACCGGCCAGAACCCTGATGTCATTATTTATGAGCCAAAATCTAAACATGTCTTCGTTTTCAATGGACGCTCCACCAATGTCACAGTGATCGATGCCGCCTCGCGTAAGGAGATCGCCACGATCAGTTTGCCGGGCAAGCCAGAGCTTGCTGTAAGCAATGATGCGGGCCAAATCTTTGTCAATATTGAAGATAAAAGTGAAATCCTGGTCATTGATAGCGGTTCGAACAAAGTGATTAAGACTTATTCTCTCGGTAGTGGCACAGAGCCGACCGGTTTGGCTTTTGACCAAAAACATAAACGTTTATTTTCAGTTTGTAACAATAGGAAAATGGAAATTCTTGATTCCGAAACCGGGAAAATAGTTTCAGAACAAATTATTGGCGAAGGTCCGGATTCAGCTGCATTCGACCCGGACATGGGAATCGCCTTCAGCTCAAATGGAGATGGAACTTTAACGCTTGTCAAAGAAAATGACCCAGAACACTTCTCAGTTTTTCAAAGTGTGTCAACTGAAAAGGGTGCAAGAACGATGGCCTATGATTCAGAAAAGCATCGTGCCTTTCTTGTTACTGCCTCATTTGGCGAGTCACCTCCTGCGACAAAAGATCAGCCGAAACCCAGACCTTCACTGATTCCGAATAGTTTTGTCGTGCTTGTTTATTCATTACAACCTTAGAATACAGGTTTGAATTTTGAAGGGGGCAAATTTGAATAACACTGCCAACCAAGCTTTGAGCAAAGTTCCTGAAGTTACATTAATCTTCTGGATAATAAAAATTGCTGCCACCACTTTAGGAGAAACGGGTGGTGATGCTGTTTCAATGTCGATGAACCTTGGCTACCTGAATGGAACAGTCATTTTTGCGGCTGTATTTGCCATCGCAGTTTTTGCTCAAATCAAGGCGCAGCGCTTTCACCCGTTTCTGTATTGGATTACGATCATAGCCACGACAACAGTCGGTACCACACTTGCCGACTTTGCAGACCGTTCTCTCGGGATTGGGTATGCAGGTGGAACTTCACTGCTTATTGTGCTTTTAATCGCTTCTTTAGCAATCTGGAATAAATCGCTTGGCTCTGTTTCAATTGACACAGTGAGCTCACCCAAAGAGGAAATGTTCTATTGGATCACAATCATGTTTTCTCAGACTCTTGGCACCGCATTGGGAGATTGGAGTGCAGATACGGAAGGCCTTGGTTATGTTGGAGGTGCAATATTGTTCAGCGTACTTTTGGGTGTAGTCGCTGCAACTTATTACTGGACAAAGATTTCAAGAACGTTTCTGTTTTGGGCTGCTTTCATTTTAACCAGGCCATTTGGCGCAGTCGTTGGTGACTTTTTGGATAAGCCTATACATGAGGGTGGGCTGGCATTGAGTCGCTTTTCTGCTTCAGCAACTTTAATTGTAATAATCGTTGCGTGTATTTTGATTTTTACCCAGCGTGCAGGAAAAAGTGCAGCGCATTAGTAAAGAGAAATATTTCTATTTATTTCTGAATCTCATATTTCCCCAAAGTTGTCTGCTCACTTGATTGATTATTTTGAGCAACTTTAATTTGATCTAAATATTGCTGTATTGCATAAGGCATTTCGTCACTGTTCGGTGCATCATCAGGTACATTCGGTTGACCGACATATTCACTGCTTGAACCACTGTTGAAACTAGTTAACATTGAGTTGACATTTGAACAGCCGGTTAAACTTGCTAACGCAATTAAAATAAACAACTTTGATATTGGTAACTTTTTCGAAAAGATTGAGTTCATTTTGCTATCTCCTGACAATGTTATCGGCAGGATGCAAATGAACTTTAGTGACAACGGAATCTCCTTAATAATATTTATGAAGTTTCCGCAAGATATTTTTTTAACCGTATGAATTATATTGTTAAATATGGATATATTTGGCAAAGGTAAAAAATTGCAAATTAATACAAAATATAAATATATTTGATTAGACTGGTCGGGTTAATTGCAATTAAATTATTTATTAGGAAGAATGATAATGAACTTAAGGCACAACTTAATTATTGTTGCTGGATTGATATTAATAGCGACTGTATCCTCAGCAGTAATGGCGAATTCTGACGGATATTCAGACTCAAGAAAGCCCAGCGCAGAAATAATCCATGAACACATGCATCATATGCTGGATAAGTTGGCAGCAAGGATTGAAATCAAGGCTTCACAACAGGGTGCATGGGAAGAGTTTAGCAAGTCAATAGAATTTCTACCAGAGCAACACATAAGCAAGCCAGGTGATGATGCTGATGCAGCTGCTATTGCCAAATATCGTGCAGATCAAGCTGCAGATTTTGCAAAACAGTTAGCAAAAGTTGCCGCTGCGACAGCTAAATTACAAACTGTTCTGTCTGAAGATCAGCGAAAAATATTGAATCAAGTTTCACGTCAGTTCTTGCATAAAAATCATGATTGTCACAATAAGTCTTATCACCATGAATCGGATAATCGAAACTAAATTCAAGCTATAAAATTTGCTCTGCTTATCTGAATGACAATTTGTGCGTGTGTGTTCTTGCTAACAGACGCGTTTGCTGAAATCCATCAAAACGTTTTAAAAAGTACGGACAAAATTTCATGTCTGGAAAATGGCAACTTAATGGAAAGTGATTTTGCCCAGATGAAAGCGGCAACTCTGCTATGTTTCAAGCACCCTCAAGTCGGATCAACTCAGATTGCGTTCTAGACTGGAAATATTGAGCATGTCTCGACATCATTATTAAACTCAAATGTCATAATGATCCATGCACAATTATGGTTGAAAGTTCAATCACAACCTTTGCTCTATTACGTCGGTCTAATAATATAAAACTAATACATTTTTGTTTGCTTTCAAGTAAACAAATTTTGTGTTATTTAAGGGGTTACAAGTATGTTGGTTAATTTTAAAAACATCACTAAATTGGGCTTTGATCAAATGCTATCGCCATCTCAGTATTTTTCGACATTCGTTTTTTCCCGAAATCAAATCTTTCGTGCTCTAACTTTGATCGGGGTCATCGTGGTTTTATGTTCAATCATTCCAATGAATTCGACTGCTAAAGATGAACCTGGAAGTCGTCCGGGTGGCGATATTCCGACTCCGGTTACCATGAGCGCAGCTCAAAAAAAATCGATGCAGGTTTGGATAGAAGCGCAAGGCACAGTGACACCGCGTAATTATGTCAATGTAATGCCGCGCGTGCCGGGATTGCTGCAAAGTGTCAGTTTTAAAGAGGGCCAAACAGTCAAAGCAGGACAATTGTTGGCAACCATTGACCCGAGGTCATATCAAATCCAACTTGATCAGGCAAATGCAACTCTGCTGAAGGATCAGTCTCAATTGGATGGTGCTAAAACAGATCTGGATAAGTATGAAACCCTGTTGAAACAGGATTCTATTGCCATGCAACAAGTTACCGATCAACGGACGACTGTTGCTCAACTAAAAGGAACCGTCGCTTCCGACAAGGCCGCAAAAGATAATGCAGAATTGCAACTTGAATGGACCCGTATTATTGCGCCTATAAATGGTGTGGTCGGGTTACGCCAAGTTGATGTGGGCAACATGGTTGGGACCAGTGGTGCGATCGGCGGCGGTAACAGTTCGCTTGCAGGGGGTGTTGTTTCATCTTCAATTCCGATTGTCACCATTGCGCAGGTACAACCGATTACCGTCACTTTTGCTATTCCCCAAAATCAGCTCCCTACTGTACTTAGTCGCTTGCATGGTGCGGCAATACCCGTGCAAGCCTGGGATCAGCGTCGCACTACCCAACTTGATAGCGGTAAAGTAGCCGCAGTAGATAATCAGATTAATTCTGCTACGGGTACGGTGATGATCAAAGCCGAGTTTTCCAATTCTAAAATGGCACTTTACCCCAATCAATTTGTCAACGTGCGCATGTTGGTTGACACAATTCAGAACTCGGTCGTGGTTCCTTCCGCTGCGATTGCAACCGGCGGCAAGGGAAGTTATGTCTACGTCATCGGAAATGAAGACAAAGTTGCACTGCGTACAGTGACTGCCGGGGTAAGTAATAAAGATTTAACCGCTATCACCTCCGGACTGGCTGTTGGAGAACGCGTCGTTACTGACGGACTGGATCGTTTGAAAGATGGAAGTAAAATTCAAATTGTGGTGCCTTCTGATGGTTCGTCAGCTGATGTGGCCAGTTCTCCCCGTCACGGCAAAGGTGGAAAACCAGACGGCGAGCACAAACGGAAACAAGATCAATGAGTGTTGAAAATCCTGAAAATGGAGCAATGCCAGCTGAGACAACAGAAGGTCAGCACGCCAAAACCGAAGTGATAAAACTCGCAGGTGGTGAAATGGTGGATAACGTTGCTGCCAGTGAGATGAGTCCGTCCCGGATATTTATTCTGCGGCCCATCGCGACAACGTTATTAATGGTTGCTGTTTTATTGGGCGGTTTTGTAGGCTACCGTTTGTTACCTCAATCGGCACTACCCGAAGTTGACTATCCGACGATTCAGGTTACCACCCTTTATCCCGGTGCGAGTCCGGATGTGACCACATCGTCTATCACCTCTCCTCTGGAAAGACAGTTTGGGCAGATGCCCGGTTTGTCACAGATGTGGTCAACAAGTTCAGGTGGCGCTTCTGTCATCAATTTGCGCTTTGATTTGAAATTGCCGCTGGACGTTGCAGAGCAAGAAGTTCAGGCGGCTATTAACGCAGCCACTACTTTTTTGCCAACCGATTTACCATCGCCCCCCATTTACGCCAAGGTTAATCCTGCCGATGCACCGGTTATCACTCTCGGCTTAACTTCCGAGACACTTCCTTTAACTCAATTGGAAGATCTGGCAGACACCAGATTGGCGCAGAAACTTTCTCAAGTCACGGGTGTAGGGTTGGTAACATTGAGTGGCGGTCAGCGACCCGCTGTTCAGGTGCATGTAAATGGCCGGATGCTGGCTGCACAAGGCTTGAGTCTTTCCAGTATTCAGGCTGCAGTTATCGCAGGCAATGTCAACACACCCAAGGGGGGATTCGACGGTCCACAGCGTTCTTTGGCCATTAATGCCAATGATCAGTTGCAATCGGCAACCGATTATCAAAATCTCGTTGTCGCCTATAACAATGGGGCACCCGTTCGATTGAAAGATGTGGCTAGTGTGCAAAGAGGAGCAGAAAATGCACTCTTGGCTGCCTGGGTTAATCACAAGCCGGGCATCGTCATCAACGTGCAAAGACAGCCCGGTGCCAACGTGATTGCCGTGGTGGATCACATACAACAAATTTTGCCTCAATTGCGCCAGACATTACCCGGTGCAAGCAATCTGACGGTCTTGTCAGATCGAACTGTCACCATACGGTCTGCAATTACCGATGTGAAGTTCGAATTGATGCTGTCGATTGCGTTAGTGGTGCTAGTGATATTTATTTTCTTACGCAATGCCCGAGCAACATTTATTCCTGCCATGGCTGTACCCTTGTCGTTGATCGGCACTTTTGGGGTCATGTATATCGTGGGTTTCTCGATCAATAATCTCACTCTGATGGCGCTCACGATCGCAACTGGCTTCGTGGTGGATGATGCGATTGTGATGATAGAAAATATCGCACGCTATATTGAAATGGGTGAACCGCCATTACAAGCTGCGCTCAAAGGAGCCAAACAGATCGGGTTTACCATTATTTCGCTCACCTTCTCGCTGATCGCTGTTTTAATTCCCTTGCTCTTTATGGGCGATGTGGTTGGTCGTCTGTTCCGCGAATTCGCCATTACACTTGCAGTGGCGATTTTAATTTCCGCCATTGTGTCTTTGAGTTTTACACCTATGCTCAGTGCACGCCTGTTACGTCATGCAAATGAAGAAAAGCAAAGTCGCCTTATGCGCTGGAGTCAACACTATTTTGACCGATTAACCGAAGGCTATGGCTCCGCACTTCGATTTGTGTTGCTTCATCAACGCAAGACGCTTTGGGTCGCAATGGGCACCTTGGTGCTGACCGTGTTGCTATACATTTTAATCCCCAAAGGCTTTTTCCCGGTTGAAGATACCGGATTGATTCGTGCAATTACTGTGGCATCTCAAAGCAGTTCATTCAAAGAAATGAATGTAAGGCAGCAAAATTTGGTCGATGCATTACTTAATGATCCTGCCGTGCAGAGTGTGTCATCTTTTATCGGAGTAGACGGTACTAATACTACGTTGAATAGCGGTCGGATTCTGATTAGTCTCAAGCCGTTGGAGGAGCGCGGAGATCGGGTAAAAATCGTGATGAGTCGTTTGCAACAGGCTGCAGCCCAGGTTTCCGGCATTGATATGTTTATGCAACCCGTACAGGATCTCACCATCGATGATATCGTGAGTCGCAGTCCTTACCAATTCAGTATTACTGCAGTCAGTGGAGATGATCTGGCAACTTGGACAAATGCCTTACTGGGTAAATTGCACAAGATGCCGCAGTTCACCGGCTTAACCAGCAGTTTGCAAAATGACGGGTTACAGGCTTTTGTCGAGATAGACAGAGATGCCGCATCAAGGCTTGGCATCACTGTTGCGAACATTGATAGTGCACTTTACAGTGCATTTGGACAACGACTGATTTCTACAATATTTACTCAATCAGCCCAGTATCGTGTGGTACTACAGTTAGAGCCTGAAGATAGACAAGGCCTGGATGGATTTAACAGTATCTATTTGCCGTCCAGCACCGGCGCGGCTGTGCCGCTAGCTCAAGTCGCGCGCATTATTCAAAAAACCGGCCCGTTGGAAATTGATCACCTTGGACAGTTTCCTGCTGCCATGATTTCTTACGACTTGGCACCCGGTGTTTCAATCGGGGAAGCGGTGCAAACCATTCACAATGCGCAGATTGAATTAAATTTCCCGGCTGAAATACAACTGAAAATGCAAGGTGCCGCTGCCGCATTTGAAGCCGCGCTTTCAAACCAGCTTTGGTTGTTGCTGGCAGCCATAGCGACCATGTATATCGTGCTGGGTGTCTTGTATGAAAGTTTTGTTCATCCGGTCACTATTCTCTCCACTTTGCCTTCAGCCGGAATAGGTGCACTGCTCGCCTTGATCGTGACAAGCCACACGCTGACGGTGATTGCGATTATCGGAATAATTCTATTAATTGGTATCGTGCAAAAGAATGCCATCATGATGGTCGACTTTGCTCTGGATGCCCAGCGCAACCAGGGACTATTGCCACCGGAAGCAATTTTGCAGGCGGCGCAACTGCGCCTAAGACCCATTTTGATGACTACTTTCGCTGCATTATTTGGTGCGGTACCTTTGATCATCGGTGGGGGCATGGGTGCGGAGTTACGCCAACCCTTGGGCATTACGCTGGTCGGCGGATTGTTGTTATCACAGTTGCTCACTTTGTTTACTACCCCGGTTATTTATCTGGCCTTTGACAATTTGGCTTCATACTGGAGAGAACGCTTTGGCCGAAATACGAGCTCACAGGAAAATGTAGCGTGAATTTTTCAGCCATATTCATTCGCCGACCTGTTGGAACCACATTATTGTCGGTCGCCGTTTTATTGGCTGGGGCGATTGCATTTCAGTTACTCCCTGTATCGCCACTTCCTCAAGTTGATTTTCCCACTATAAATGTGCAGGCCAACTTGCCGGGAGCCAGCCCTGATGTCATGGCAGCCACGGTGGCTACACCGCTGGAACGCGCACTTGGGCGAATCGCCGGGATTACAGAAATGACCTCCATGAGCTCGGTAGGCTCGACCAACGTCACGATTCAGTTTGACTTGTCTAAAAATATCAATGACGCGGCACGTGAAGTTCAGGCAGCCATCAATGCTGCTCAATCTTTACTTCCCACTGGTATGACTGGGAATCCAACATACCGCAAAGTTAATCCTGCCGATGCGCCGATTATGGTTTTGTCGCTTACATCGAAAAGTTTGTCGCGCAGCCAACTTTATGATGCTGCCTCAACAATCTTGGCACAGAAGATTTCTCAACTTCCGGGAGTGGGTCTGGTTACTGTGGGGGGAGGGGCACTTCCTTCTGTGCGAGTCGATGTTGATTTAACCCAGCTTAATAATATGGGATTGAGTCTGGAGGCCGTTCGTCAGGCTATCGCAACTGGAAATATTAATGCGCCCAAGGGAGCGGTTGAAGACGCTCATCAACGCTGGCAGATACAAGCCAACGATCAACTCACAACACCTGGTCAATATAATGATCTTGTCGTGTCATATCGCAATGGTGTTCCAATAAGACTAAATCAAGTAGCACATCTCAGCCAAGATTTGCAAAATACGCGCAATATGGGAATGGCAAACGGGATCCCTTCTATCCAGATGATTATTTCCCGGCAGCCGGGTGCCAATATTATTGAAGCCGTTGACGCAATCAAAGCCGGGTTGCCTGCGATGGAAGCCTCAATACCGGCTGCGATTACTGTAGGCATCATGGTTGATCGCACAACAACCATCCGCGCATCGCTGCATGACTCAGAAAGTACGCTGATACTTTCAGTTTTTCTTGTCGCGTTAGTTGTTTTTGTATTTCTAAGAAATTGGCGTGCCACAATTATTCCTGCAATTGCTGTTCCATTGTCTTTGGTAGGAACTTTCGCCGCCATGTATTTGATGAATTACAGTCTGGATAATTTGTCATTGATGGCCTTGATTGTCGCCACAGGGTTTGTGGTCGATGATGCGGTGGTGGTCTTGGAAAACATCATGCGCCACGTTGAAGAAGGAATGACGCCAATGCAGGCGGCCTTGCGTGGGGCGAGAGAAGTTGGATTTACAGTTGTTTCAATGAGTTTGTCACTGGTAGCGGTTTTTTTACCTGTATTGCTGATGGGGGGAATCATCGGAAGATTGTTCCGCGAATTTGCAGCGACACTTTCAATAGCAATCTTCATTTCATTGGTGGTATCACTCACCCTAACCCCCATGCTGGCATCGAGGTTAATTAAACAACAAAAAGAAACCAAATCGGGACGGTTCTCCGCCTTGGGAGAGCGTGCGTACGCAAAATTATTGCGCGGTTATGATCGAACATTAACTTGGTCACTCAAGCATCATCGAATTATGGTGGCAATATTTTTTGGCACAATCGCGCTCAATGTTTACTTGTATCAAATCGTACCGAAAGGATTTTTCCCCACTCAGGATACGGGATTAATGACGGGTAATATTCAGGCAGATCAGTCAATTTCGTTTCAAGCCATGTCACAAAAATTGACTCAAATTGTGCTAATCATAAAACAGGATCCCGCGATCCAAAACGTGGTCGCATTTACCGGGGGAGGGGGAACTAACGGCGGTTTTGTTTTTATCTCACTCGTACCTTATCAAACTCGTCCTGATGCGGTAGCTGTGATTGCCAGACTCAGAAAAAAGCTGAGCTCAGTGGCTGGTGCACAAGTGTTTCTGTCGCCCGTTCAAGACATTCGTGCCGGTGGACGATCCGCCCCGGCACTTTACCAATATACTTTACAGGCCAGCGATCTGAACGAACTTCGACTTTGGGAACCTCGTGTTAGAGAAGCCTTTTCGCATATTCAGGGTTTAACAGATGTCAATACAGACCAGCAAAGCAAGGGATTGCAAATCGAACTCGTGATTGATCGGGATGCGGCAGCGAAATACGGAATTACCGTCAATACAATTGATCAAACACTCAATGATGCTTTCGGTCAGCGTCTGGTTTCGACGATTTATGCGCCGCTGAATCAATACCGAGTGGTAATGGAGGCAGATTGGCCTTATCAGCAGCGTGCGGATGCGCTGAATGATATTTACTTGATCGCCGCAAATGGTCAAAAAGTACCTCTCTCTGCACTGGCTCACTTTGAGCAGGACACCACTCCCTTAGCTGTAAACCATCAGGGACTATTCGCAGCGGCAACTATTTCATTTAATCTGGATAAAACGGTATCGCTTGGACAGGCGTCACAACTGATCGCGGTGGCAATGGCTAAAATTGGTCTTCCGGGTACGATTCAAGGAGGTTTTCAGGGGACGGCAAAGCTGTTCCAGGATACGTTGAACAACCAACCCATGTTCATCCTCACCGCAATTCTGGTTATCTACATTGTGCTGGGCGTACTGTATGAAAGTATGATTCACCCTTTGACGATTCTTTCCACTTTGCCATCGGCAGGTATCGGGGCAGTTCTGGCGCTGATGTTGTTCCATACAGATTTTTCGATCATCGCTTTGATTGGCGTTTTTTTGCTGATTGGAATTGTCAAAAAGAACGCCATTTTGATGGTAGATTTCGCGATTCAAATTGAGAAAGAAAAGGGCTTGAGTCCGCAAGAATCAATTCATCAAGCTTGTTTGCTGCGTCTGCGCCCCATTTTGATGACCACCTTCGCGGCGCTCTTTACCGCGTTGCCTCTCGCGATGATTACCGGAAACGGAGCTGAACTTCGCCAGCCGCTTGGAATTTCAATCGCAGGAGGTCTCATCGTCAGTCAGTTACTCACGCTGTACACTACACCTGTAATTTATTTGGAACTGGAGAAGTTGCGCCAATGGGTAAATCGTCGTTGGAGACGTCGAAGCACAAGTACCGTAAAAGTCGCGATTTAATTTTATATTGGAATATGCATGAGCTTGACCAGATATGTTTAAACGTTTTTACACCACCGTAGCAATGAAAAGGTTTTAGTGATGAATCAACTTCCACAGATAAAGACAATTGGTCTAGGATTTTTGGTGAGCCTAACATTGGGTGCCTGCGCAATGGGGCCGGATTACAAACGGCCCACGATAGAATCACCTGTTCAGTTCAAAGAGAATAATGATTGGATTAAAGCTGCGCCGCTAGCTGTGCCACATCAAGGAGAATGGTGGAGTATCTTTGGTGACGCTGAACTGAATAGTTTGGAACCCCGTGTGCTGACGGCCAATCAAAACTTGCAGGCTTCATTTTATGCTTACCAGCAGGCACTCGCACTGACAGATTCGGCACGAGCCGGTGAGTTCCCTACTTTATCTGCCACAGTTTCTTCTACTCGTTCTGCCAATGCAATATCAACTGCAGGTGGCGTATCCACCACAACCGTTTCCGGACAATCGGTCGGCCTCACCGCAAGTTGGGTACCTGACTTTTGGGGAAAAGTACGGCGACAAGTTGAAACTGATGAGGCGAATGCTGAGTACAGTAGAGAAACCCTAGTTAACGCACAGCTCAGTTTGCAAAGTACTTTAGCGCAAGACTATTTTCAGGTCAGGCAGATAGACAGCCAAATTGGGCTAGCACAAGATACGGTGAGTGCGGATGAAAAATCTTTGGAAATGACACAAAACCGGTACAAGGGCGGCGTTAGTACACAAGCCGATATCGCGCAAGCACAATTGCAATTGGCCAATGCTAAGGTACAACTTCTTGCATTCAATTTACAACGAGCCCAACTTGAGCATGCAATTGCAGTGCTTGTAGGAGAAGCTCCGTCAAATTTTAGCTTGCCCCCTGTGCCAGGTATGCCTATTCCTCAGGCGGTACCCGTTGGGTTGCCCTCACAACTTTTGCTACAGCGCCCCGACTTAATCGCAGCCGAGCGCCAGGTTGCTGCGGCGAATGCACAAATCGGTGTTGCTCAATCGGCCTATTTCCCGTCATTAACATTATCAGCAACCGGTGGCTATAGAAATAATGCATTTCCCAATATTATTTCCGCCTCAAATTTGTTTTGGTCAGCAGGACCCTCCTTAGCGATGGCACTTTTCGATGGCGGTGCCCGAAGCGCTATTAAAGCTCAAGCGCAAAGTGCCTACAAACAAATAGTCGCTCAATACAGGCAGCTCAGTTTGCAGGCGATTCAACAAGTGGAAGACCAGCTGGCAGCATTAACTACTTTGACTAATGAGGCAGCTATACAGCAACAAGCCGTTGCTGCTGCAGAAGAATCTTTGCGTCTGGTTACTAATCAATATAAGGCAGGCATAGTTTCTTATCTGAACGTTATCACAGCACAGACTGCTTCTTACAGCGCACGCAATACGGCACTGCAAATTACAGGGCAACGACTCGTTGCAAACGTGGCGCTGATTCAGGCGTTGGGCGGGGGAACAGATACTTCACACTCAAAGGCTGAAGTACCTGTGGTTCAGTAATAGTTGAGTTTTGGCTTGCCCAATACGAATGTTTTGAGGGTATTAAAAAAACAAACATTGGTACCGCCCAAAAATACAATACTTTTTTAGACGCTCAGCGCGATTCCCCACATGATGAGGCCGCCGGCTGCTGAAACACCCGCAACCGCAAAAAGCCATTTCTTACGCGTCAAAACAGTAATCGATGCAAGCGAGATTGCAATCTGGATGAGCGTCATCGATTGCGCAAGCAAGTGGTGCGGATGCATTGCTTCTTCGCTTTCCTTATTGGCTTTTTCTGATTCGGCCTCTAACTCCTCGGCTTTCTTTTTGATCTCAGCTTTATCCCTATCGTATTTTGCGATCTGACTTTCGTAAAAATCACGTTTCTTCGCTGGCGCCACGTCGAGCGCGAGTTCCATCAAATGACCTTTATTGCTTTTGGCCTCATAAAAATTCCACTGGTCGGATGCCTGTGTTTTTTTCAAAACAGCCTCGTTTTTGAACAACATGGCTTTATTCTGTGTGTCGCCGCCTTGATAGCTAACAATCGCACCGGCAGAAGCCAAAATTGCTGTGAAAATAGCTATCTGACTTCCGAGACTATCTCCGCCATGTGCGGAATGTTCAACTGCATGATCATGAGCTCCGTGAACGTGAAAACCTTCTGACATATTTATTCCTTGAAGTTAAGATGATTGAAGTAAGTAGTATTAATGCCGACCAGCATTTTATACCGGAGAGGGCGCATGAAGCGAATTGCATTTGCATTATTGTTTTTGGCTATCGGAATAGCATTTCTTGTTTATGGAGAAGAAGCGTTGGTAGGAGCGACTGAAAAACAGATAGTGGCTAATAAATTAGAGTTATGTGCCTGACATGGGAGAGAAAATGGGTGCCACACAAATTCGTCACGCAAAACTGTGGTTAGTCGGTAAAGCCAAAAATTGGGAACTGGCAAATTACGAATTGAATGAAATTGCAGACTGATTGGACGACGCAGTTAAATATCACCCAGTATTCAAGAAAGATGCCCCTATTTCTACTATTATGGAAAATTTACAGCTCAACCGGTACAGAATCATAGATTAGCTATTGAGGCAAAAGATAGCATCAAGTTCATAAAATCCTTGGATAATTTGACCAGTGCTTTCAACGGTTGCCATCAAGCTGCAAGCCAAGGATTTATTGTGATCATACAACCAAAAGTTTCAACGTATAACAATCAGGAATTTTCGGCCAAATGAAAAGTGAGTCAATGTTGCTACGGAAGTCTGCTGCCCAGAACTAACTATTGCAAAAGAGCCTGTTCTGTACTCACTGCCGATCGAGCGGACTGACCACACCTTTGCCGCCCTTATTCAAAACATGCGTGTAAATCATCGTAGTTGAAACATCAGAATGACCGAGCAATTCTTGCACAGTGCGTATGTCGTATCCTGATTGCAACAGGTGTGTGGCAAATGAATGGCGCAAAGTATGGGGAGTGGCGGGTTTGACGATGTCCGCATCACGTACCGCCTGCTTTACAGCGCGCTGCACACCCTTTTCATCCACATGATGACGGCGGGTTTTACCGGAGCGCGGATCAACCGATAAATTTTTGGATGGAAATGCATACTGCCACCCCCACTCACGGCCGGCTGTTGGAAATTTCTTATCCAGCGCAAAAGGCAAATACACCTCACCGTATCCTTCCTCCAAATCTTCGCCGTGCAATATTTTCACTTTTGCCAGATGCGACTTAAGCGAAGCAACCACAGCTTCAGGCAACATCGTCACTCGGTCTTTAAAGCCCTTACCTTCTCGCACCAAAATCTCGCGCCGCGAAAACTCTACATCTTTCACGCGCAAGCGCACTACTTCCATCAAACGCATACCGCCACCGTAAAGTAGAGAGGCGATCAGTAAATGCGTTCCCTTCAGATAAGCCAATAACGACTGCACCTCACTCACTGTCAACACAACCGGTAAGCGTTTAGGTGCTTTGGCCTGCGTAATATTATCCAGCCACGCTAATTGAATATCTAATACTTCGCGATATAAAAATAGCAAAGCTGACTTGGCTTGATTCTGGGTAGAAGCGGAGACTTTACCCGCAACTGCCAAATGAGTAAGAAATGCCTCCACATCAGCCGCTTCCATATCTTTCGGGTGACGCTTGTCATGAAAGAAAATATATCGTCTAATCCAGTCTACATAGACTTGCTCAGTGCGAATACTGTAATGTTTAACGCGTAACCTTTCGCGCACTAGATCGATTAATTTGGGAGGATTTAGCATGGTGTATTTATCCGGGAAATTAGGTGGTAGCCATAATTTTTCCTCAAATAAAAACAAGGTACTGCAGTATGGGTGCCAGATTGTACACCTCGAAGGTGCCTTTGCCGGCGCTTTTTAGGGTGTCTACTTAACGTTAGACATTACTATGGTCTCGCTAAACGACATCTACAATTTCATTGCCGAGAATTGCGGTGTCAATGCTGATGAGCTCGCTCCTGACATGGATCTATCCAGAGATATGGGCATCGAAGGCGATGACTTTTTTGAACTTGAAGCTGAATTTGAAAAAAGGTTTTCCGTTGATATGTCCACTTATCGTTGGTATTTCCACCACGGAGAAGAAGGCAGTTTTAATATCGGAGGGCTTTTTTTCAAGCCACCTTATTCAAGAGTCAAGCGCATCCCAATAACTCCTGAATTGCTCCGTCAAAGTGCCAATGCCCATTCGTGGCAACTTACCTATCCAGAGCATCAGTTGCCCCCACGCAGGTTTGATCTCATCATCAACCTGTGGTTTTTAGGCACAATAGGTGTAGTAGGCTTTGCGCTCATTTTATGGAAGTGGTTCCATGTCTAACCTTACGTTCGAGCGGGACTGCCGCGAAGCAGCCCGCGTCAGCCCCTCAACTTACCGTTGGGCAACACAAACCGAATTGTTACTGCACAGGGAAACTGAATGCACGAAGAGCTGAAAAACAAATTGATGTCCCGCGCCATTGAAGTTCTTACCACGGAATTTGGCACTCCGTCGCGAGAGACTCTTAAGGTCATCGCTTGGAACGTTCGCAATGACCTTGGCGTTGTCCTCCAGATTGACCAACCTAATCGAGAGCAAGGCGCATTCATTTGGCTTCCCTACCCGCCTGATGGGCAGCCAATCCCAGAAATTGCGCTTGAGTACCCAGGCGAAGCTGGGCGTCATAGCAATACCTACCCATCGCCCGGTTTGGGTCGCGGGTTTCCTGCGCTTAAGTTGTCTGTCCGAACCGAGTCTGAACTTAATGACACGGTGTTATTCATCAAAGCGTTTCGCGATGCAATGCCACTACCGGAAATCAATTCGCAACCTGCTGAACCACAATCTCCGGTCATCGTAGATACTGCGCTCATGCCCCCAGCTAAGGAGCAACCTCAACGTCGAGAGGCAATCCCAAGAGCGGTTCAGCGCGAAGTATGGCAACGAGACGGAGGACGTTGTGTAGAGTGTGGAACAAAAGAAAAACTCTGCTTCGACCACATCGTTCCATTTTCGCGTGGTGGCAGCAACACTATAAGGAACCTTCAGTTGCTCTGTGAGCGTTGCAATCTCTCGAAAGGTAATCGCATCTGAACGTGTCGCCCAACCTAACGTTCGAGCGGGACTGCCGCGAAGCAGCCCGCGTCAGCCCCTCAACTTAACGTTGGGCACCATGAAGAGCGCCGTCCCTACCGTGCGAGCAAGCGTGACACTCCTTCCGGAAACCAATGCTCCGAAATTTGTTTCTTCTGGAACGTATCGACCTCACATCGTTCTGGGGCCAGTCACGCAGCGCTCCGCGATCTTGGACGGCCACACCCTCGTTGAAACCTATGTTGGTGTGGCCTTCGTCGGCGGACCAGAGAAACTCAAACCCGGTGAAACTGGGGAGGTTGAGCTTGCCCTGATGTATTACCCGCATCCAATCTATGACGAAGTAAAGAAGGGTGCTACCTTTACCATCCGCGAAGGAGCAACCATCGTCGGTTATGGCACGGTGCTATCAAATACGGAGGGTAACTGAGTGTATTTCAAGATGCCCAACCTTACGGTCGAGAGGGACTGCGCGAATACACCCTCGCGCAGCCCCTCACCTCAACGTTAGAGCGCAAAACCAATGTGTGCAGCTACGAACAATTGTGAGAAAGGAGATAACATGCCAGAAGTATGGGCCGTAATCGTTACCGTAATTTTGCTTCTGGTCATCTGGGGCATCATTTCCTCAAAGCTCAAGGAAAGAAAGAGAAGAAAAGCGAGGGAAAAGTCACTCCCTTACGTTGAGGACAACATTCATCCCGGTGTTCAATACAACGTCAATCTTAATGACGGTCGCAAATTCTTAGCTGTTGAGTTAGTCGGGAGTTCCACAATAGATGATGGGCAGTTTTCTTTCGCTGGTTGGGAAGGCATGCTTGTCCTAAAGCAGGCAGATGGCAAACGCATTTTCTTAAAGCAGTCAGCCGTTCGCTACATTGAGGAGTTATAGCTATATGCGCTCTAACCTGACGTTCGAGCGGGACTGCCGCGAAGCAGCCCGCGTCAGCCCCTCAACTTAACGTTAGACCGTTTGCCGACTATGAGCATGGAAACATTCCGCGCAGCTAATAAATCTGATGCCGAGGCAATTGCTCAACTCGTCAACAAAGCATATCGCCCGGAAACAGGCACGGCGCGGCTGGTTTCGTCTGGTTGGCAACTGACTCAGGCACCTGATAGGCCATGCTCGAACCGTTGGTGGCGTTGAAGATCCCGCGCACGTTGGCCTTCTTTCCGGCAAAGTCTTGGAA
>CAIWKC010000265.1 GCA_903913145.1 uncultured Gallionellaceae bacterium
CCAACAAAGACGGCAAAGTGACCGAAGATGAAATAAAAGCCATGATGGAAGGGCATGACACTGAGCCCGAGCAAAGCAAAGATACGAAGGTACCTGAAAAGAAGTAATTAGCCTTTAGGGTAGGATTTGCATAAAAATTAAAATGGGCCGGTTACTAGCCGGCTCATTTTATTTATTTATAATTAATCGGTTACGAATAATTTCTCGCTGAGTCATTTCATACATTGGATTTTATTAACCAAGCCCCAATCTGACCGGATGGCTGAATGAGCAAGACATCTTGGGAGGAGTCGCGTGAAGTGATACCATCCTGAATTATTACGATTTATCCCAGATAGTCCATTAGAAACATAGCCGTTGAGGGAGGCCGATTTAACGTGCAATTGCCGCCCAAAGAATCGCCCGATAAATCGGCCTCCCACAAAGACGCATGGCCGAATGTACAATCAGGGTTAATCACAACTACCTCAGATAAAAAGCGACCGCGGAGAGCAACATGGCAGGACATAGTAAGTGGGCTAATATACAACATCGAAAAGGGAAACAGGATGCCAAACGCGGCAAAATATTTACCCGGTTGATTAAAGAAATCACCGTTTCAGCTCGCCTGGGCGGCGGTGACCCGACTGGCAATCCGCGTCTGCGTTTGGCTATGGAAAAAGCTTATGAACAGAATATGCCAAAAGACAATGTCGAACGGGCAATCAAGCGCGGTTCGGGAGAGTTGGATGGTGTGGAATATCAGGAATTACGCTACGAAGGATATGGCATCAACGGTGCTGCGGTCATGGTGGACTGCATGACAGATAACAAGACGCGCACGGTTGCCGATGTACGCCACGCTCTCACCAAATATGGCGGCAATCTGGGCACCGATGGATCGGTAGCTTTTATGTTCAAGCATTGTGGACATATGTTCTTTGCTCCCGGCACAAATGAAGACGCTCTTTTGGAGGTGGCGCTTAACGCGGGTGCCGAAGATATCATCAATAACGACGATGGCAGCATTGAAGTCATCACCGGACCGTATGATTTCATCGAAGTCAAACATCGCCTTGAGGCAGCCGGATTCAAACCCGAAATGGGCGAAGTGACGATGAAACCTGATAGCGAAGTGATATTTACAGGCGACGACGCGGTCAAAATGCAAAAACTGTTGGATGCGCTGGAGGACTGTGATGATGTGCAGGAAGTTTATACCACGGCGGTGATTGAGGAATAGTGAATATTCGCATTTTAGGCATCGACCCCGGCCTACGTATCACCGGATTTGGTGTGCTGGATAAACAAGGTCAACAGTTACACTACGTTGCCAGCGGTTGTATCAAAACACCTGATGGCGAGTTGCCGGAACGGTTGAAAGTCATTTTAAACTCATTGGGTGATGTGATTGCACTGCATCAGCCCCAACAAGTCGCTGTGGAAAAAGTGTTCGTCAATGTGAACCCTCAGTCTACCCTTTTGCTCGGTCAAGCCCGGGGAGCAGCGATCTGCGCGGCAGTTTTGGCGAATCTTCCTGTGGGAGAATACACCGCTCTGCAAGTGAAACAAGCCGTGGTCGGTAACGGTCACGCTGACAAAGAACAAGTTCAAGCAATGGTGCAACGGCTGTTAAAACTGTCCGGCACTCCCAGCCCGGATGCTGCGGATGCGCTGGCTTGCGCAATTTGCCACGCGCATGGCGGTATGGGTTTGGGCGCATTGGCAACTAAAGGATTTCGAGTTAGGAATGGCCGTTTAATATAGTGCGGCTCCAAGAGATATATTTAATAGATATATTTAATAAAGGTAAGTTGGCATGATCGGTAGACTGAGCGGCATCCTGCTGGAAAAAAACCCGCCGCAAATCTTGTTGGATGTGCAAGGCGTCGGCTATGAACTGGATGTGCCGATGAGCACCTTCTACAACCTGCCCGCACTGCATGAAAAAGTGATACTGCACACGCATTTTGTCGTGCGCGAAGATGCACAATTATTGTACGGCTTCGCCAGCAATGAAGAACGCTTGGCCTTCCGCCAATTGCTTAAGATCAGCGGCGTTGGCCCCAAGCTCGCACTTTCAGTATTGTCCGGTTTGAGTTTAAACGACCTCGCTGCCGCCGTGGCAAACAAAGAAGTCGGGCGACTCACAAAAATCCCCGGGGTAGGCAAAAAAACCGCAGAGCGTTTGCTGTTGGAATTGGAAGGGAAATTTAGCGTCACTGGCACAAGCCACGCACACGGCATTACCGTTACTTCCGCGAACAATGACATTGCCAACGCCCTGCTGGCACTTGGTTACAACGAAAAAGAAGCCGACTGGGCAGCGAAACAGTTATCCAAAGATGTTGGTGTCTCCGATGGCATTCGGCAAGCGCTTAAATTGCTTTCAAAATCATAGGCTATGTCCGCCTCCAATCGCCCGACAAGTCGGCCTCCCACACCAACGCTCACTGTAGAAGGCCTATTCATCAGGCGATTATGGCCTATTTCGCCCGATGAAAAGTCCCCCTACAAATACCGCATTGTCTAGGGGACAATCTGAGTTTATTTCGGTGATTCCCGGTGTGCTGCCCGTAATATAATCAGCACGATAAATTGACCAACACGACTATGATCCACAGCGATAATTTAACCACCGAACCACGCGTTATCTCTGCCGCCCCCGCTTCTCCACAAGAGGAAGCACTGGAACGTGCCTTGCGCCCGAAACTGCTGGACGAATATGTGGGGCAAGAGAAAATACGCGGCCAACTGGAGATATTCATTGAAGCCGCACGTAAGCGCAAAGAGCCGCTCGATCACGTATTGCTATTTGGCCCACCCGGTTTGGGCAAGACTACATTGGCACACATCATTTCGCGTGAAATGGGCGTGAACTTGCGCCAGACATCGGGCCCGGTGCTGGAGCGTGCGGGCGATCTCGCCGCGTTGCTCACCAACCTTGAGCCGAATGATGTTTTATTTATTGACGAAATTCATCGACTGTCTCCGGTAGTTGAAGAGATTCTTTACCCCGCACTGGAAGATTATCAGATCGACATTATGATCGGCGAAGGTCCGGCGGCACGTTCGGTCAAGCTTGATTTGCCTCCATTCACACTGGTCGGTGCGACTACACGTGCAGGCATGTTGACCAACCCTTTGCGCGATCGTTTTGGCATCGTTGCGCGTCTGGAGTTTTATACCCCGCAAGAATTGCAGCGCATTGTTACCCGTTCTGCCGGATTACTGGAACTGCCCATCTCTGAAGACGGCGCACTAGAAATCGCCAAACGGTCACGTGGTACGCCGCGTATTGCTAACCGTCTACTTCGACGAGTGCGAGACTACGCAGATGTACGTGCCGATGGCAAAGCCACACGCGAAGTCGCAGATGCGGCGCTCATCATGCTCGACGTGGATGCGCAAGGACTCGATCTGATGGATAGAAAACTATTACTTGCTGTGATCGAAAAATTTATGGGCGGCCCCGTTGGGGTGGACAACCTCGCCGCAGCCATCGGCGAAGAACGCGACACCATCGAAGACGTGCTGGAACCCTATTTGATTCAACAAGGCTATTTGCACCGTACCCCGCGTGGACGCGTCGCCACCGCAAATGCCTACCAGCACTTTGGTTTAATACAACCGCGTAATGCGCATAACAGGGAATTGTGGGATGAGTAAAAACAAAGTATTTTCTTTTCCGGTCCGTGTCTATTTTCAGGACACCGACGCGGGCGGCGTGGTGTATCACGCAAATTATGTGAATTTTATGGAGCGGGCACGGACTGAGTGGCTGAGAACCTTCGGCTACAGCAATGCAGGCATGATGAAAGAGCTGGGTTTGGTCTTCGTGGTGCGCTCGGTCAAACTGGATTATTTGAAACCTGCACTTTTAGACGACATGCTCAGCGTAACTGCACAGATTAAAGAAATCGGGCGCAGCCGCGTAACATTGCTACAAACTGTATCGCGGGGTGATGAACTTTTAACCGAAGGCGAAGTGCATCTGGTCTGTGTTACGGCAGAGGGTTTTAAACCGGTGAGCGTTCCCAGCGTGTTGCGCGATCAATGGAGTTAATGAAATGGAATTGATTCAGGATTTATCGTTTGTTCGTGTCATTATCAATGCCAGTACATTGGTACAGCTTGTCATGGCGTTGTTGTTGCTCGTCTCTCTGCTGTCCTGGTGGTATATCTTTCTCAAGATGTTTTCTGTACATCGAGCCATCAAACAGAGTGCCGCTTTTGAAGACGCCTTTTGGGCCAACTCTGATCTCAATATTTTGTTCCAGAATGTGCGAAAAGCGGGTGAAAGTGCGGGGAGCATGGAACGTATTTTTAGCGCGGGACTGAGCGAATATGTGAAATTAAAAAAGAAACCCAACGTCGATAGCGCAGCCGTCATGGATAGCACCCGTCGCGCCATGCGCGCTACTTACCAGCGCGAGATGGATGCGCTCGAATCACACCTTTCTTTTTTAGCCACCGTTGGATCGGTTAGTCCGTATATCGGCTTGTTCGGCACGGTATGGGGCATTATGAATGCATTCCGCGGATTGGCTAATGTTGGACAAGCCACACTCGCGCATGTTGCGCCGGGTATCGCCGAAGCTTTGATTGCGACTGCAATGGGGTTGTTTGCCGCAATCCCGGCGGTTGTCGCCTACAACCGTTATGCACATGATGTAGAACGTTTGGCTTCACGATTTGAAAGTTTTATGGAAGAATTTTCCAACGTCCTGCAAAGACAACCATGAGTAACTATCGCCGCACCAGACACCCGCCAATGAGTCAGATTAACGTCGTGCCGTATATCGATGTGATGCTCGTATTGCTGGTAATATTTATGATTACCGCGCCCATGCTGAATCCGGGACAAATAGATTTGCCCAGCATTGGAAAATCTTCTGCGCCGGCAGTAGCGCCGATTGAAGTCATGATTAAAAAAGATACCACGCTGGCGATCAGGGATCACAGCCGGGGTGGCGTTGAGTTCCCTGTTTCGCACGATGAACTTATTGCTTTCCTGAAGCAGAAACAGGGGAAGAATTCAGACCAGGCGGTTGTTATTTCTGCCGATAAAAATGTGCGTTATGAAGAGGTGATCAACGTCATGGACATGTTGCAACAACAGCAGGTCAAAAAAGTGGGTCTATTCACCAAATTCAGATGACTAATTTTGAATTGGCAATTTGAAATCAAGTTCAACAATGAGCACGCTTAGTTATTACGAAGGTCATAAGTTTTCAGCCGGCGCGCTTGCACTGGTTGTACATGCTCTCTTTTTTTCTTTGCTGTACTTCAGTTTTAATTGGCACGTAAAACGTCCGCCCAATATGATTGTTGAAATGTGGGACTCATTGCCCGATCCTGTCCCAATTCCGGTTACAATTCCTAATCCAACGCCTGAAATAATTCCCGCACCTCCGCCACTACCCATGCCAGTTCTGCAACGTGCTGAAACAGTTTCTATACCCAAACAAACTGAGCCTGTGGTTACCGCCAAAGCTGACATAAACTTTAAAGAAAATAAGAAGAAGAAACCAGTGCCTGCCGCAAAACCGCCCGCCAAACCGGAAAATATTATTCAGCGTCTGGAAGTTGAAAAACAGCACGCTGTTGCAGCACAAGTTGAACAGGCAAAAAAACAGGAACTTGAAGATCAGATAGCACGCGAAAAACAACTTGCGGCTGAAGAACGAACCGTACGCGAAAATGAAAGAGCGCGTGAACATATTGAAAGTATGCGTGCCGAGGTTGAAGCGGCCACGGCAAGCGAAGTGGCCCGATACAAAGAGATGATACAAGCTAAAATTAGTCGCAACATTGTCATGCCACCCGATGTGCCGGATACTGCCGAAGCTAAATTTATGGTAATTGTGCTTCCCGGCGGATCAGTGATGAATGACGGGGTGAAATTAATCAAGAGCAGTGGCAATGCTGCTTACGATAGTGCTGCAGAGCGCGCCATTTACAAAGCACAACCGTTACCCATGCCACAAGATGAAGCGCTTGCCAGAATGTTTAGAGAACTGCGATTGTCGGTAAAACCTTGAAGGAGATTTTATGTTGTTGCGTTTATGTAGCCTGATGACCCTGCTATGTTTTGCAGTTCCTGCCCTGGCAGTATTGGATATCGAGGTTACAGGTGCCGGCGAGCACCAGACACCAATGACGATTGTTTCGTTCGAGGGTGAAGATTTACTCAACCAGCGTGTCTCTGAAATTGTTGGAAACGACTTAATTAGAACAGGGTTATTTAAATTAATTGACCCCGCCGGAAAAAATCCTCACTCAGTAAAAGACATCAATTTTTCTGATTGGAAAAAAGCCGAGGCAGTTGTCATCGGCAGTGTAAATAAACTACCCAATGACACAATTGAAGTTCGTTTCCATTTGCTGGATACCATCAAACAAACCGAGCTTTTCGGACAGGCCGTTTCAGCCAAAAGCAGTCAGGTGCGCGCGATTGCTCACCGGGTCTCCGACCTGATTTACAAAAAGCTGACCGAAAGTCCGGGGGTTTTCAGTACACGAATTGCCTATGTCAATCGTCAGGGGAAATACAATCGCCTGGTCGTTGCCGATAGCGATGGCTATGGTGAACAAACATTACTGGCGAGTAACCAACCCATCATGTCACCTGCCTGGTCACCTGATGGTGAATCCTTGGCATACGTCAGCTTTGAGCAAGGGCGTGCCATGGTCTATGCACAATCATTGACAACTCGCCAGCGAATTTTATTGGCCTCTTTTCCAGGCAGTAACAGCGCCCCTACATGGGCTCCCGACGGCAAGCAACTTGCAATCGTTTTGACCCAGGACGGGAATTCGCAGGTTTATCTTGTTCGCGCTGACGGTAGCAATCTTCGACGCATCAGCAGTACCGATACCATAGACACTGAACCGAACTTTTCACCCGATGGTCGCTATCTGATTTTCACTTCTGACCGGGGTGGAAGTGCACAAATCTACCGCATGCCCGTCAATGGCGGGAGTGCCGAGCGGTTAACGTTTGATGGCAGCAATAATTTTTCTCCCCGCTACAGTCCGGATGGCAAGAGTTTTGTATATACGCATCTTAATGAAGGGATATTTCACATTGCCGTTCAAGACTTTGAGACCAGACAAGTGCAAATTCTCACGCCGGGCGGATGGGAAAAAAAGCCCAGTTTTGCACCCAACGGCAAGCTAGTGCTGTTTGCCACCGAGGTACATGGTCGTGGTATATTAGCAACTGTATCAAGCGATGGTCGAGTGAAAGAAAAAATGACACCGCAATTAGGCGATATTCGGGAACCCACTTGGGGGCCGTTTGTTAAGCAATAACTTAAATGTTGGAGTGCCCATGAATAAGTTAATATTTAGTTTCATACTCGTTAATTTGCTGGCCGCATGTGCCATACGTACCCCTTTTGATTCACCAGCAGCACCTAAACATGAATCGGCAGCAACGGCTCCGGCTCAGGAACCGGTCAAAACAGATACGGTGACAGCACCAGACGTGAATGCCAACACATTAGACAAACCGGCAACACCTGAAACTACTTCAGCTGCTGACGCTGCACCCAAAGCTGAAGCTGCGGCTATAGCTGACGCGACGCCCAAAGCAGAAACTCCGGCACCGACTGAGGCGGCGCCACCAGCTCAAGCAGCTACAGTTGAGCCGCTCAATGATCCTGCAAGTGCATTGTCCAAGCGCAGCATTCATTTCCCGTTTGCCGTGGATGTGGTGCAAGAATCTGACAAAGCGACTATTAAGGCTCATGGCGCATACCTGGCCAGCCATCCGGAGCAAAAAATACGTGTAGAAGGAAATACGGATGAGCGCGGCAGCAGCGAGTACAACTTGGCTCTGGGTCAGCGGCGTGCGAATAACACCAAGAAGGCTTTGGTATTGGCTGGCGCAAAAACGAATCAAATTGAAGCCATCAGTTACGGTGAAGAAAAACCGCTGGCTGCAGGCCATGATGAAGCGTCATGGGCTCAAAATCGCCGCACTGATATCAACTACAAATAAGTAGATAAATGCTGCGTGCTCTCTCATTTTGCATATTGTGTCTAATAACAGTCCCCGCTTTTGCGGGGCTGTTCAATGATGCGGAAGCACGCCAGCAGATTCAGCAGCTACAGACACGGCTTGCCGTAACTGAAGATTCGTTAACAAAACTGGATGCATCTAACAAGCAACTCATGAGTTCGTTACTTGATATGCAAACATTGATCGAATCCCAGAGCGCTGAAATCAGAAAGTTGCACGGACAAAACGAAGAACTTGTTCACAATTTGCAGGATGCTGAAAAGCGCCAAAAAGATTTTTATGTTGATCTTGACGGACGCTTGCGCCGCTTTGAAACTGCAGATGCGGCGACGCCCGAAAAACCCACTGTAACAAAAAATAAACCGGATGACTCCCTTAATGAAACTCGTGCATTGGAAGCCGCTTATAGTTTCTACAAAGCGGAAAAATACCCGGAAGCGGTGAGTGCTTTTCAAGAGTTCCTGACTGGCTACCCAAAATCCGCTAACACAGCCAATGTTCGCTATTGGACTGGCAATGCCTATTTTGTTCTAAAAGACTACAAAAGCAGTTTGGAAAACTTTCAGGTACTGGCAAGTAAATTTGACACTTACCCAAAGATAGCCGAGGTCATGTTTAACATTGCAGATTGTCAGGAATTGCTTAATGACAATGATGCGGCCAAGGTCACTCTTAAGCAGATTGCTACAAAATTTCCCAATTCTGACGCTGCCACTAAAGCCAAAAAAGAATTGGCTACACTCAAGTAGTAGTTAAATATCATGACCACTTTCAACGCGAGCACGTCGCTTCGCATCAGCGAAATTTTTTATTCGCTTCAAGGTGAAAGTACACGAGTCGGCCTGCCCTCTGTTTTTATTCGTTTAACCGGATGCCCCTTGCGTTGCACCTACTGCGACACAGCCTACGCTTTTACCGGTGGCACAACTCAAACCTTGCAAGAGATCATGGAGGAAACTGCCGCATATTCGACACCCTATATTTGCGTCACAGGCGGAGAACCTCTTGCGCAAAAAGGCTGTATCACTTTACTCCAGTCTCTATGCGATGCAGGCTATAGCGTTTCGCTTGAAACCAGCGGAGCGCTGGATGTCAGCGCTGTTGATTCGCGCGTTTCTAAAATTTTGGATGTTAAAACACCCGCATCCGGCGAGATGACAAAAAATTTATGGAGCAATCTTTCTCATCTAAATTCACTGGACGAAGTTAAATTCGTACTATGTGATGAGCCTGATTACATTTGGGCAAAACAAATACTGGCGGAACATCGGCTAAATCAAAAATGCACCGTTCTTTTATCGCCAGCGCAAGGCCAGCTTGAAGCACGTGAACTCGCCGAATGGATCTTGCGCGATAAACTAAAAGTACGTCTGCAATTACAATTACACAAATTGTTATGGGGAAATCAGCAAGGAAAATGAAGAACGCGGTCGTATTACTTTCAGGTGGTTTAGATTCTGCAACCGTACTGGCAATGGCGCGCAGCCAAGGTTACTCCTGCTACGCGTTGAGCGTTGATTACGGGCAACGCCATCATGCCGAATTAGCTGCTGCTGCACGCGTAGCAAAGACTTTAGGAGCAACCGAGCACCGCGTCATTAACATCGACCTTACCGCTTTTGGCGGCTCAGCACTCACCGATTCAAACATTGCCGTACCCGAACATGAAAGTATCGGCATTCCACTCACCTACGTGCCCGCGCGCAATACCATCATGCTATCGCTCGCTTTAGCCTGGGCAGAAGTCTTGCAAGCACAAGACATTTTCTTTGGCGTGAATGCAGTCGACTATTCGGGTTACCCGGATTGCCGCCCTGAATATGTCGCCGCCTTTCAAAACATGTCCAACCTCGCGACTAAAGCAGCCGTAGAAGGCCATCCACTCACCGTGCACGCCCCGCTTCTGCATTTAACTAAGGCGGAAATCATTCAACAGGGAATAAAACTCGGCGTGGATTACAGTATGACTGTTTCTTGCTACCAAGCCGACGAACAAGGCCGAGCCTGCGGCGTATGTGACTCTTGCAGATTGCGTCGTGCGGGCTTTGAACAAGCCGGAGTAGCCGATTTGACGCGCTATCGCAACGCTTAGTCTGCCGGTTTTGCGTTGACAGCAGGGGGTAAATCCGTATAATGCGCGCTTCCTTTTGGGATGAGGGACGTTAGCTCAGTCGGTAGAGCAGCGGACTTTTAATCCGTTGGTCGCCAGTTCGAATCTGGCACGTCCTACCACTTATCTAAAAAGAAGCAATACGCTAAATACCATACAAAATATGCCTATTTTGCTTGCATACTGACTACACACTTTTAGAATTCTCCTCACTCATTTTTTCGTTTTTGAATTTAAGTGATATTGACTGTAAATAGTTCTTATTTGTTATGCAATCGTGCAATCGTAATAAATATTTATTTTTGGTTGATACATGAGAATTATTACTTTTATTCGATGTGAGCATAAACGCGCATTAGATTACGCCAAGTTTCTTCCACTCATTTGCAGCTTAACATTTTCCTCTTCAGCCTTTGCCGATTTGACAACCATCAAGGCCGCTAACAACCAAGTTGGCGTTCAAGTCATTTCAACTAAAATAGATTACACAGAAACTGGGTATGCCATAGGAGGAGGTACCACTGGACCTCTGGACACTGAAATGGGTAAGTCGCCCGGTTACGCTGCAAACTTATCTGTGATGAGCGAAGATAATACTTATTTTGCTGCTGAATTTGATAAATCGAGTGGACAAACTACGTATACAGGAACGATTCAACCCGCTGGCTATGGTTCGGTTGTCAATACATCAACCACAGTACAAACAAATTATTTCTTTCGCTTGGGAAAGGGCTTTGCTTCAGAAACTGATGATAGTCAGACTATGGCGACTCTTTATTTTGAACTTGGCGGCCATAAATGGGAGCGGGGACTCGGTGGAACTATTTCTTACCTGCAGACGTATACAGATAATTATCTGGTATTTGGAGGTCTCGGACAATACTCGCCAGATGATAGTAAACTGGTTTTGTCTGCCAATGCGGACTGGGGCGTTACGTTCAATCCAAACATATCGTCTACTCATGAGTACGTTGGAACGCGCGGCAATCCACCTTCAACTTTGTGCGGATTCTCGGCAGACTATGAATTCAAAAATCATCTTCACGGTATTTTCCGAATAGACATTGCGAGCTTTAGCTATGTCATTTCTACTGTTTATACGGCCAGTGGAAAAGTGGTTTTTGCCCCTGATACCAATATATACTA
>CAIWKC010000266.1 GCA_903913145.1 uncultured Gallionellaceae bacterium
CCAGGGCACTTTCGATACCTGAGCTGTTCACGGCGCTCACACGGTAATAATATTCCACCCCCTGCATGGACAAGTCGGTCCACTGGTTGATTCCAGCGGGAACCGAAGCAAAAAGCGTCAGTTTCTGTTCGCTTCCGCGGTATATATTGTATGACGCGAGGTCGTCGATATTTGAGCCGTCGGAGTTCTTGGTAACCGGGCTCCATGAGATCTGGAACGTAAGCTTGTCTGACGATAACGATCCCTTAAAACCCATCGGCGCCTGCGGGACGGTTAGAACGGGCAAGGTGAACGTAAATGTGCTTACGCAGGGTGTCGAGGAGGTCTTGCTGTCCACGGCTTTTACCGCCCAATAGTATGTTTTACTCTCGTTCAAAGGAGTTGTCACCTGATACTGCGTGCCCGTAATGCCCTGCGCAAATAAGGTCATTGTTGAAAAGTCTGAATTAGTAGAGATCTTAACCGTGTAGCAAAACATTAGTTGGTACGTTGATTAAAAAACCATTTGAATTGTCGCTTAGCGTGACGCGATCATATTGGAACTTGAAATCGAAGTTCTTCATGAAATCCCATCTTAACCCAATACTTTCAGTACGTTGGGATTTTATGGGGCGCGTTACGAAAGATCCATTTTGCGTAGACGATGAAAGGTAGGAACCGGCGCTGTTCTGGCTGTGTACAAAATAAGGTGTAAATTTTTTGATCCTGTAACCGGCACTAAAATACATGGCGTCATTTTTATATCTTGTCTGACTTTGGATCCATTCGGATATAAAAAACCAATTACCCGGGTCATAATCCATCCCCAGGGAAATGTCATAGCTTTCGTACCAACCATTGCTGATGCCCGTCAAATTGTTTTGGTATGAAGAATTTCTTTTCTGGTAACTTATGTTGAATGTGGTTTGATCGTATTCAACTTTATCAAATATTCCCCACATGTCTTTAGAGGTAGTTGTGCTAGTTGGCCTATCACTAATATTTTGACCAAAAAGAGCTTTAAAGGAATGTCGCCCGTCACCCAGTTGTGTTCGGTAAGAGGCATCAATACCATCACTATTGGGAATGGAAAGGACGTGGTAAATTTCAGTAGGTAGATGCGCCCAGACATAGCTATAACCTACATCATGGTTCCCGGAGTCCAGAAATGTCGGTAATTCAATTCTCCCTAAGCGAAGGGAGGTATTGTTATTGATCGCATATTTCATGTTTAACCACTCGACTTCGGGTTGATAGCTCCCGTCGGAGTGATAAGCAGAAATGACTTGCATCTGAGCGGAAACCTTGGGCGTAAATTGAGCACTCAACTGTGCTGCAATCCTGCTGTAATTGTTTGTATCCCACGTATCACTCCTGCCCGCACCAGTGGGCATAAAACTATCCAGAACGTAGTCCCCGGAAGATTGGCTTGAATTTAAGACGCCCAAAGTGCCGAACCCGACTAATTTAAATAGGGTTTTGTTTTCTGGAAGCGGTGTTTGCTCGGGAACTTTAACGGTATGCTCACTCTGAACGGACGAACTAGCCTTGACATCACCTTCTGCAAATGACATGTTTGCAAAAACCAATACAAGAACCGAAAACAAAAATTTATAAGCCATAAAGTTCACCTTCATAGTAACTTTGCCACTGCCAAAAAATCAGAGGTAAGGCCTGTTCAACGAGCCTTATTCTAACCCGTAATGGTTAAAAATCTACAGCTATTGTAGCAATGGAAACTGACGGCGTGCTATCCCTGCCAAGATTGCTGAAGAATTGTATTGTTGCCGCTGAGATCGGCTCTAGCTTGATGAATTCTAACTTAAGTCTTTAAGTATTTATTTTTGAAACTAAAGCGCATTCTGGCGTTTACAAAAACTGCTGAATAAAAGTCGAACACCAGCAGGTAATAATTATATTTGCAATAAATTAGCACGAAGTGAGGTCACTTGAATCAAGTTGGCTCTAATTTGATGAAGGTTTCGAAACCAAAATTTCTATCAATTTTTGGGTTAATAATTTTGAATCGATGGGCTTGCTTAGAAATGCGGTCATGCCGGCGGCAGCACATTGATCTTGTTCTTCAAGTGTTACGCCAGCGCTCATTGCAATGATGGGTAAAAACTTGAATCTCGCATCGCTGCGAATACGTCTGGTGGCTTCCAATCCGTCCAACACGGGCATTTGAATATCCATCAGGACGAGGCTGTACTGAGTAGCTTGTATAAGATCTATCGCTTCTTGTCCATTATTGGCAATATCTACCACGATGCCATTCTTTTTCAATAGTTGGCTTGCGACTAGCTGATTTACTCGATTATCTTCCACCAGCAACATGCGTTGACCTCGTAAAATTTCTATATTGTCGGCTTTCAGGGCTTCGGAGCCTACTATTAGTTGTCGTTCTTTTAATTCGACTACCTGGTCAGCCGATGGCACCTCTAAAGTCAGTCGCAGGCTAAATGTACTTCCCAGGCCAAGTTCGCTCTGAACTTGAATTTCCCCGCCCATCAGTTTGGCAAGTTGCCTTGAAATCGACAATCCAAGTCCGGTCCCACCGAATCTCCTGGAAATGGAACTATCTGCCTGAACGAATGCTTGAAATAAATTCTTCAACTGTTCTTCAGTCATGCCGATACCGCTGTCCTTGATATCGAAATGCACCTGTATTTTAGAGTTTTGCGATGCTACATTTCGAATTTCCAGCTGGACTGCACCGTGATCAGTAAATTTAATAGCATTTCCCAATAAATTAACCAGCACTTGCCGCAATCGTTTTTGATCACCAATTAATCTTCCCGGCAAAGAGGCAGGTCTTACAATCGTAAAAATTAGATTTTTTTCTTGGGTGCGAAGTGAAAACATTCTTTGCAAGCCATGCAAGAGTTCATCAAGATCAAAGACATCATTAACGATGGCCATCTCTCCGGCTTCAATTTTAGAGATGTCGAGTATGTCATTCAAAATTTCGAGCAGTGATTTTGAAGAATCAAGAATCTGTTCCAGATAATCCTGACGGACTTTGTTGTCCTTGCTGTCTAATGCTAATTCGGCCAATCCTATTACCGCGTTCATCGGGGTGCGAATTTCATGTGACATGTTGGCTAAAAATTCACTTTTAGCTCGATTTGATGCATCTGCTTTGAATCTGGCTGCTCTTATGCCTAGAAAATAGATTGTCAGACCGGCTAGCGTCATGATCAATAAACTTCCCAGTGTGCTCACAAGTACCTTGCGAGAAAAGTTTTCGTTTTCTATCAACGAGAGAGTAGGGACATCACTCTCGCCATATACGGTCAATCCATATTCGGGCAAAGATTGCTCGGCTAAAACATGCGGATAAGTTTCATGGTTGATCTGTTTTAGTTGAGTATATTTTTGATAGAAATTGATGATCGAGAGTTCATCAAAATGATGTTTGAGGTACCTGGCATCCTGTTCTGCCGGACTCAAACGATTAATCTTTGCGTTGGGCGTAGCCTTCATCAAAATATTTTCATCGTGCGCTAAAATGATAATTCCATTTTCATCCGCAACGTAAATATCCAATTGTTTCGTCAAGAATGACAAATAAGACATATTAATTTTTGCAACAACTGCGCCCATGAATCTCCCTTTGTGGATCAAAGGGGTTGAGAAAAACAATCCAGGAATATGTGTCGTTCTGCCAATGGCGTACTGAACTGTTTTTTTGCCGCCGACTGCTTCTTTAAACCATTTTCGATCGGCAAAATTGGTACCCACGAATGAAGTCGGTTCATCCCAATTACTGCTAGCGATTGAATCACCCGCAGAATTCACGACATAAATCTGATCAACAGCAAACGAACTTTGGATTATCTTGAGATAGGTATTTAAATCAGAAAGAATGGGGTCAGCATTCCACTTGCTGGCGGCTACCTTTTTCGGCAGCGTGGTTGGCAGTGTGTTCGGACCAAATTTAGCTACTGCAGCATTTACCCTAAGCGCATGTTCAAGCGAATTTGGAATGCCGTGAATAAAACGTAAATTGCGTTCAATAGAATCACCCCCGTCAGACACCAAGCGTAGGGCTTCCACCTCTTTTTCTTTGATAAGATTGTCAACTTTCTCATTTAAAGAGGTATTGAGATAAGCGAATGTGCAGCCAATCCAGATAATGATCGAAATGATTGCGAGCAGCCAAATTTTTGACATGATATGTCTCGCTAGGAATATTTCAGGCACATCTGTCTCCAATTAAATGACAATACGCAAATGAAACTAATTTTATGCTGCTACATTATATATGCCATTGCGTTTAAACATAGTCTTCAACTCTATTCTGGCAGCTTTATTTAGCATTCAGTTGATGCTGCATCAATTGCAATTATTACGAGCTTTGTGTTATCAAGATTCTAAAGCGGATAATTTGCGTTAATCAGAGTGTGGATTGCCAATTTATATCCGTTCATCAATAAGGAAATCTTAAACAATGCATGTGGACCCGTTAGTCTGGATAATATTAATGATGGGGGGCTTTAGTGCCGGCTTGATTGATTCCATTGTGGGTGGCGGAGGACTTATTCAAGTACCATTATTGTTTACAACATTACCCAAAGATTTGCCCGCAACGATATTTGGCACAAACAAATTGTCCAGTATCTTCGGTACCGCTTACGCATCTTGGCGATATGCAAAACGCGTTGAGATGCCATGGAGAACAACTTTACCGGCCGCATCGGCTGCGTTTGCCGGCGCTTATTTTGGGGCGATGGCGGTAGCATGGTTGCCCGGAGCGTTATTGCGCCCTGTTATTCTCGGGTTACTCATGGCCGCTGCCATCTACACATTCTGGCGCAAAGATTTTGGCAGCGTGCACCAACCAAGGCATACCGGTCATCACGAATTGATGTTTGCGTTGTTGGCCGGGGGAATAATTGGTTTTTATGACGGATTTTTTGGTCCGGGTACGGGCAGCTTTTTGATATTTTTATTCATTCGTTTTTTCGGCTTTGATTTTTTGCATGCTTCCGCAGCGGCCAAAGTCGTTAACGTGGCCACTAATCTGGCAGCACTTAGTTACTTTGTGCCGCATGGCTATCTGCTTCCCGTACTGGGGATTTCGATGGCAGCCTGCAATATTTTAGGCTCTTTCGTCGGAACTCATCTTGCACTTCGTCACGGCAACAGCTTCGTCAGAAAAATATTTCTATTTATTGCAAGCGCCTTGATTTTGAAATTCGCCTACGATACTTTTGTATAACGCATAGATTTTAAATGTAGCCCGCTTTTATATCCCAATTTACTTCAAGTAACTCAAGTCAACTTGAATCATTTCTTAGCATGAACGTAGATCGTGAGCGGGTGTCCATCCATACGCTCGAAACCTCTGATTTGGTCAATGAGTTGCGGTGTCAAAACATGCTCTTTAGCCAGTAATATGTCCCCGCTCCACGTAATCAAATCCTGGGAAAGCATCATGCCGGCTATTAATTGCCCTGAACGCAGAATTGTTTCCGTTGCATTGCTGCTTTTTACTTGGTTAGCTTTACCAATTGTATTTAACAGCGCCAGTACAACTGCCGGATCGTAGCGTTTGCCTTTGCCGTCTTGTATAAGGAGAGAAGCATCTGTTGGCGTCAACGCTTTTGTGTATTCGGTTCCCATCAAAGCCGTATCATAATCTTCTGCGATTGACAGGATACGCGCTCCAAGCGGGATAGTTAGCCCGGACAGCTGATCCGGATAACCCTTTCCGTCGAAACGCTCACGGTGACTGCGTATCAACTTTGCGGCACCCTGCAGTTGTTCCAGGGCCATCAATGCCAATTCCCCTTTGACCGGATATTTGCTGATTTCCACACATTCGTCCGGGGTCAAGTTGTGGAACGGCTTGTCCAGCAACCGATCGGGCAGGCCGATTTTGCCGACATCCAGCAACAATGCCGCGATAAAAGTATCTTGAACTTCTGGCGGACTCATTCCCAAGTCCTGCGCCAATGTACGCGCAAGATCTGCAACGCGGCGAGAATGTCCGGATTTGCTTGGATTGCGCATTTCGATCAGATTGGAGAATACGCGTACTGAAGTGATGAAACTCTTCTTTAATTTTTCATGTGCGACTTCCAGGAAAGACATTGTCTGGCGCACCTCTTCGGTGCGCGCTAGAACTTTCGTTTCCAAATTTGCATTCAGATCTTTTAATTCTTCGTTTTGCTTGCGCGTCAATTCTTCCAGGCGCAACTTTTCACGCTCCAGCTTTTTCTGAATCAGCGCATGTTTTATGGTCAGAGTTATATCGTTGTCTTCCCAGGGCTTGGATACATAACGGTATATCTGCCCTTTATTGATGGCATCAATAGTCGCACCAATTTCCGCGTAACCTGTGAGCAAAATGCGCACTGTATCCGGCCATTTTTCGCGCACCTTTTCCAGGAATTGCGCACCGTTCATTTCCGGCATACGCATATCGGAAACGACCAGATCGACAGTATGCTGCTGCAATACTTCTAATCCCTTTGCGCCGCTTTCTGCGGTAAAAATCTGATAACCTAACGGGCGAAACAAGCGGTTGAGGGATGAAAGTATATTGGCCTCGTCATCGACAAAAAGAATGGCAAAAGGCTTTTCGGCCGATGCGGCGGCTTGTGGCTCAGTCATTGCTGCTCCTGCATATTGAATTGCTGCTCATTCTTTATTCCCCAAAATAATTATTAGCTGTCTTTCGGTTGTTTGACAGGTAACCACACACGAAAAGTTGTTCCCTTGCCAACTTCGCTGTGTACATCAATTCTGCCGTGATGTTTCTGGATAATGCCATAAGACAGCGATAAGCCCAGTCCGGTGCCTTTGCCAACAGGCTTGGTCGTAAAAAACGGATCAAAAATCTTTTTAATATATTCGGTGGCGATGCCCCTGCCGGTATCTGAAATTTCTATCCAAACCTCATCAAGATGCTGTCCGGTGCTGATGGAAATCGTTCCACGCGTTTCAATCGCTTGCGCGGCATTCACCAGCATATTCATAAACACCTGATTGAGCTGTGATGATAGGCATTCAACATCCGGGATATCCCCGTATTTCTTGACGACGTCCGCTTTGTATTTTATTTCGTTGTTGACTATATTCAGTGTGCTATCGATGCCTTTGTGCAAATCGGAATAATGCCATTCATCTGCGATATCCACATGAGAGAAATCTTTCAGATTCTGGACAATATTTTTGACACGAATAATCCCTTCTTTCGACTCGCTCATCAACGCATTCATATCTCCCTTGAGGAAGGTGATATCGAGCCTGTTTTTTGTGGCTTTCAGTTTATCCCGGATATCGATATCATTAATGGCAACTTCAGCCTGCTCGTATTGATCAAGCATTTCGAAAGTGTCATGTACGTATTTTTCCAGTGTACCCAAATTTGAATAAACATAACCAATCGGATTATTGATCTCGTGTGCGACGCCGGCAGCAAGTTGACCGATGGAGGCTAATTTTTCTGATTGCATCAGCTGGCTCTGCGTTTCTTCGAGTCTCTTGATCAAGATGCGCTGATCCTCTTTTTCCTTCTGCAGCGCTACTTCTGTACGTTCGTGTTCTGCCAGCTCGATTTTCAGGCCGGCATTGGCTTCGTTAAGTTCTTTGGACATAAGCTCGAGAGAGCGCTCAATGGTTTTGCGATCGGAGTCGGCACGGGTGTATGCCTCATCTACAGCGTCGAGAAAAATAGAGAGTTCGGGGGGGAGCGTTAAATTCTCCCCGAGAAATCGATTAATCTGGCGTTGTAATAGCCGATGCAAGGTTCATTTCTCCGGAAAAATAATCAAACAAAGTATACTAGTTAAGCAGGACAGTTTGGTTTGCATGACTTCGTTGCATTGGTAGTTGGTGTCGTATTTCATAAAATTTTAGTTGTATAGCGGTAATATCTGCATGCGCCGGTTGATCTTACAATTTAGAATCAACTCTATGATCATGAATTAAGTCGTCGACAACCAATTTTTCAAAATCGGGTAAACTTGATTCGATTTGCTGCCAGGTTAATTGTAATTTTGAACACCATGTTGCAGTTATTTTCGACATGAGTTCCTCTCCAATATAGCCCGATTCTATTAGATCGGCAGTATGAACCAGACATGCCAATGAGTCCGAGGTGGCGAGTAGCTCAGGGGTGCTCCACAGGCGAACGAGTTGCTCGATCTCCAATGGAAAATTCCAAAGGCGTATGATCTCTGCGCCAATTTCATAATGATCGAATCCGAGTTCTGTCCTTTCGATTTCAATCAGGCTTAAATCTGATTTCGCCTGTTTCATAATTAATTCTGAAAAAATTTGTGGAATGCAAATATCCAAAATTATTTGCCCTATTTCGCAGAATTGACCTGCTATGAACGCCAGAGGTTGTCCATCGGGTAAATTCTTTGACAGCGCTTTTGAAATCACTGCAACCCGGTAGCAACGCTGCCAATAAACTTTACGGTCAAATAAACTGCCGGGTGAAACGGGGAAATCTTTCATCATTCCCGTTGACAATACCAGAGACCTAATCGTGTCGAAACCTAGAATGGTGACCGCGTCAGATATGGAGCCCACTTCTCGCGGCAACCCGTAAAATGGAGAATTAGCCATGCGCAAGACTTTGGCACTGAGCCCTTGGTCATGTTCTATTTTAAGCACAAGCGATGTTATATTCAGATCGGGCTGATTTAAGCTTGCGATCAACTCTTGCAGCACTAAGGGTAAGGTGGGGAGTTGGTGCAATTTGGCAAGCAACTCTTTCCGGTCAATAGGCATTATTCATGGGTACCGGTAATAATTGGCATGTTACTTAGGGGAATGAGTTTGAGGTGCATGTTTGCATCTATCACGATAAGGACGCCGCTGGATCTGGAAAATTCGCCCAGAGAACGGCACCAGCAGCGTACATCAAGTCCCGCCACATTAAATATTTTTGCATCTTCCAGACGCTTATGTTCTTCGGATGCTGCCCATGCCAGCAAATCTGCGGGAAAGATATTGCGGGAAGATTCGCCCAGCAAAGGCACTCCGCTTCCATTTGAAGAAAAGAGCAGGTGAGCCATTTGATTCGCAACGACGATAAGCCCGTCATTGTCCAAGCCGATCGCCGCAACGGGCATGACTTGAAGAATTTCTTGCGATACGCGCAGTATTTCGAGGTTGTGTACGATTTCGCGGCCCTTATATTCAACACGCAGTTCTAGTTCGCGGTTGATGCGCTTCAATTCATCATTCGCGAGTTGAAGTTCCTGGCCTAATCGGGCATTTTCCATTTTCATTTCGTAGCGCTGAAATGCTTCCTGGATATGCGCTCGCAACAAATCATCTTCCCATGGTTTGGTAAGAAACTTGTAGACCGCACCTCTGTTGATTGCATCCGTGATCGAAGTAAACTCGGTATATCCGCTCAAAACAACACGAACGGTATCAGGATATAGATCTTTGACCTTGCTTAGAAATTCTGTTCCGGTCATCTCCGGCATGCGCTGGTCCGAAATGATGACGCCAAACTTATGTTGCGCCAGTAATGCCAAACCTTCCTGTCCACTGTTGGCGCGAAAGATTGTATAGCCATCGCGGCGCAGCAGTCTGGTCAGCGCAGATGTGATGTTTTCTTCGTCATCAACTAATAGTAATAAACGTTCCATCTTGCCTCCATAAATCACGCTGAATTATATGAGACAACACAAATAAATTAATCTTTTTAGACAGAATGCAGGACAAAGTGATGTCCCTTTTTCTTGGCGGTACGCAGTGCGAAGCTTGCATTTCTGATTAAGGTATCAGAGTCTGGATTGTCGGGTGGACAAATGCTGATTCCGATACTGGTCAATATCTTTGTTTCGTTGCCATCGGCAGATATTTGATCGCGGATAAATGAATCCAGAATTTTCTGCGCAATTATCCCGGCTTTTTCACTGCTATTGAAGCCAGTCAACAAGAGTCCAAATTCATCGCCTCCCATTCGGGCCAGCACATCACTCTCGCCGCTTATACTAGAAAGCA
>CAIWKC010000267.1 GCA_903913145.1 uncultured Gallionellaceae bacterium
GGTCGAAACACCATGCGGCAATTCGTACACCACGATTTGCCATTGACCGCGTGCCAGTTCTTCCACTGTCCAACGCGCGCGCATTTTAATTGAACCGCGCCCGCTTAAATAACTTTCGCGCAACTCGCGTGGCGAAGAAATAATCTGTCCACCCGCAGGAAAATCCGGGCCTTGAATACAAGAGAGCAGGGTGTCGTCAGTGATTTTTGGGTCACGTACTAACTGCACTGCTGCACTGGCGACTTCGCGTAAATTGTGCGATGGAATTTCAGTCGCCATTCCAACGGCGATACCGGATGCGCCATTGAGCAATACAATCGGTAAACGTGCGGGCAGCATGGATGGCTCTTGAAACGCGCCGTCGTAGTTGGGTACGAAGTCTACCGTGCCCATATCCAACTCCGACAACAGCAGATCGGCCAGCGGCGTGAGACGCGTTTCGGTATAGCGCATGGCGGCAGCATTGTCTCCATCGCGGCTACCGAAATTACCCTGACCATCCACCAGCGGATAGCGCAGCGAAAAATCCTGCGCCAGACGCACCATCGCTTCATAAGCGGAAGAGTCGCCGTGCGGATGATATTTACCCAGCACATCACCGACCACTCGCGCTGATTTAACGTGTTTGTTGCCGTGGCTCAAGCCCATCTGCCGCATGGCGTAAAGGATGCGGCGTTGTACCGGCTTTTGCCCGTCGCAAACGTCAGGAAGTGCACGGCCTTTTACTACTGAGATGGCGTATTCCAGATACGCTCGTTCGGCGTAAAGCGCGATGGGTACTTCATCTCCGTCAGGTAATGCTGTGAGCGGTGAGAATTGTTTAATTCCACCATAACCTCCTGATGTGCTTGACTCGAGCTCTATTGTTTCATTCTCGACAACTATGGTTTCGTCCTCGGGGAATAATGTTGGTTGATCTTTGTTCTCGTTGTTCATCGTATTTTCAGATGTTTGTTAATTGTTCTAAGGTGCGTGTTAATCAAATTGCCTCCAAAATACGACACGTTTCATAAAGCCTCGCAGGAGAAAGCTCCAGCCCATTTGGCCAGCAAAGTGCACCTGCATCAACGAATAAACGCTGGAAATAGTTTTCATTTCGTAGCGGCTCAAGCAACGAGCCGCTGCGCTCTAATAGGATTCGTCCATCGAATACGCCTTCCTTGCCATTGGAAAAGTTTAATGCCACCTGAAAATCACCCAGATAACGAGCTTCAATTACTTTAATCATCTTGATCTGCTCCCGGAATACGTTCCATTGGTTCAAAGTGCTGACCGCGTTCCCAATTTTCCAGCAATTCAGTTTGGTGGCGCAAGCACCATTCTTTAACAATGGCAGCAGCTTTGTTTGGAATACGCCCTTCGCTGACTTCACCTGTCCGAATGTTTACCAATGCCTCGAAGCCTTGGTATTCGACGTGTATATGTGGCGGTGGATGGTCGTCGTGCCACATGCGAACGATGATGCCGAAAAACACGGACAGAATAGGCACAGACTTTTTCCCTTGATAGCTTAGTAAGCGTGATTATGTGGCATAGCCAACATGGCTGCAACGTTACAAAACCTGGCTATGCGGTACTCATCAAATATCTCCCTCAACCTCATTGCCGTGATACTCCAGCCACGCGCGCCGTGTTGAGGCTTCGTGTTTGCCCATCAGCATGTTGAACATTTCCATATTTTCATTGAACGGTAGCGCGGCAACGTTGACGCGCAACGAGCGGCGCGTATCCGGATTAAGTGTGGTGTCCCACAGTTGTTCGGCATTCATTTCGCCCAAGCCTTTGAATCGCGAAATTGACCAACTGCCTTCACGAATTTTTTCCTGACGCAATCTGTCTTCGATACCCGATAATTCGCCTTCGTTCAGCGCATAGAGTTTGCGGATGGGTTTCTTGCCATGAGCTGGTACGTCCACGCGGAACAACGGAGGTTGTGCCAGATATATTTTTCCCGCAAGAACGACCTGATAGAAATGGCGGAAAAATAATGTTAGCAACAAGGTAGAAATGTGCGCGCCGTCCACGTCGGCATCTGCCATGATGTAGACGCCGTTGTAACGCATGCCGGATAAGTCCACTGTGTCGTTTGGCCCGTGCGGATCGACGCCGATGGCGACCGAGATGTCATGAATTTCGTTATTGGCGAACAAGCGATCTTTATCGACTTCAAAAGTGTTGAGTACTTTTCCGCGCAAGGGCAGCACAGCTTGAAATTCTTTGTTGCGTCCTTGTTTGGCAGAGCCGCCGGCGGAGTCGCCCTCGACCAGAAATAACTCGGTACGGTTCGAGTCACTTGAACTGCAATCAGTCAGTTTTCCGGGCAATACCGCGACTGAGGAACCTTTCTTTTTTTCTACTTTTTGTGCCGAGCGCAAACGGCTTTGCGCCTGCTGGATCGCAAGTTCGGTGATGCGTTTGCCGAAGTCGATATGCTCATTCAGCCAAAGATCCAGAGGATCTTTCACCATCAATGAGACCAAGCGCAGTGCGTCGCGCGAGACGAGTTTGTCCTTGGTTTGTCCTTGGAACTGTGGATCAAGTACTTTGGCGGACAACACAAAACTGGCTCGCGAAAAAACATCTTCCGGTACCAACTTCACACCTTTGGGCAACAGACCGTGCAATTCTGAAAAACTCTTTACCGCACTGAACACACCGTCACGTAAACCCGAGTCATGCGTGCCGCCCGACCAGGTTGGAATCAAATTAACGTAAGACTCTCGCACCACGGCACCTTCGGCTGACCACACTATGGCCCATGCTGCACCTTCTCCTTCGGCGTAACCGTTGTCACCTCCCTTGGGGATAAATTTTTCCATGGCAAAAATAGGCACTGCCATTTCTTGTTCTGCCATTGCTTCATTCAAATATCCGCGCAGTCCATCGGGATAAGACCAAGCGCGAGTCTCGCCGGTTTTTTCAGTGAACAGCGTGACGTTAACCCCCGGAAGCAACACCGCTTTGGAACGTAAAGAGCGTTCAAGTTGAGGCAGGACAACGTTGGGTACATCGAAATATTTGGGATCAGGCCAAGCGCGCACCATCGTACCCGTGCGTTTTTTCGAGCAATCGCCGATGCGTGCCACAGGCGCCGCTGCAACGCCCTTTACAAAGCGAATAAAGTGTTCGCCGCCATCGCGATACACAGTCACTTCAACCTTGTTGGAAAGAGCGTTAGTGACCGCCACACCGACTCCATGCAGGCCTCCGGCAAACTTGTAAGCCCCTCCGGTATCTTTATCGAACTTGCCGCCGGAGTGTAGTACCGTAAATGCCACTTCGACAACTGAAACGCCTTCTTCGGCATGTATGCCGACGGGGATGCCGCGTCCGTCATCTTGTACAGACACTGAGCCATCGGCATGCGCAATCACGCTGATGTTTTTGGCGTAATTCGCCAGCGCTTCATCGCAGGCGTTATCCACCACTTCGGCAATGAGGTGGTTGGGAGATTCAAGATTGGTATACATCCCCGGCCGTTGCCGTACAGGCTCGAGACCACGTAGGACTTTGAAGCTGGATTCGTCGTATTTATTGTTTGCCATGTTTTGAGTTGTTTTTTTCTGGGTATTTATTATGTTCTTCATCGGTAGTATTACTAGACAATCCGTTAAGTCAGCAAGCTGGTAAGTGGCTAGATTACCGGCAAAGGCCGGAATGACATTCTTTGGAGCCAATGGCTCATTTTAATGTAGTTCAGCACTATTTGGATATTGACAACCGAACGTTCGTTCTATATCTTACCGATCCATGAGCAACGACGCAACCTATCTCGCGAAGCTACAAGACTACTACGCCGACAACAACGTGTTGCCGCCGTACTCTACTATCATGTCTTTGTTGGGCTTAAGATCAAAATCGCCTGTGGCGGCTTTGATCGCACGGCTTAAGTTGCAAGGCTTTCTCGAATCCACCCCTGAGAAACGTTTAAAGCCGGGAAAGCGATTTTTTGAACGGCCCATTTTTGATAGCGTCCAAGCAGGTGCTGCCAGACAAGCTGACGACTCGCGCTACGACACGATCACCATTGACGAATATTTAGTCGAAAGCCCTTCCAATACAGTTTTAATCAATGTAAAAGGCGATTCCATGATTGATGCCGGCATTATGCCGGGTGACACCGTGGTGGTTGAAAAACGTGGCCCCGCCAGCGTTGGCGATATGGTCATCGCTATTGTTGACAATGAATTTACACTCAAGACACTGGGTAATGAAAAGGGCAAGTTTGTTCTGATTCCTGCTAATCCTGCTTATCCGGTGATTCGTCCTAAAACTGATTTGGAAATCTTCGGTGTTGTGGTCGGACAGTTTCGAAAATACAAGTAAAAGTAACTGGAAACTGCTGTTCACCCCATGGTGATATATTTTTAGAAACTCACGTAATTTAGTTTCAACTTTCTGGGTGTCCCTAAATCTTGTATAAGTGCCGGTAGTTGTTGAAAATTGGAAGCTTGCGAAACGCTAATAACTTTATGAGTTTTGACACAGTCTGGGCCAATACCGGTCCAACAAAGTTCAGCAAAGCAACGATTTTAAAGCCGTTCGGCTCCTCCATTTAGCCGCAATAAGACCCAGCGGGAGCAGCAAAGATTCTCGCCTCGGTATTAACACGTCACTACCACGATAGCTCACGTTGACATCACTCAATCACAAATTAACTTGCATTATGCAAGTTTAAAGTGATACACTTGCATAATGCAAGTTAATAGTCACAGCTTAGGAGATCTTATTATGGAAAGAGTATTAGTAACAGGCATCACTGGCTATATTGGGCAGCACTGTGCTGCCGAACTTCTGCGCCAAGGGTACGAGGTGGTTGGAACGATTCGTTCGCGATCTAAGGCTGATGACACCTACAGAGCAATTGCCCATGTTGCGCCCGTTGCAAATTTGAGATTTGCGGAAGCCGACCTGCTTTCGGATAGAGGATGGACTGAAGCAATGAATGGATGTACTTTTGTTCTTCACGTTGCTTCGCCGTTCTTGCTGGCAGAACCAAAAGATGAAAACGAATTGATTGCTCCCGCAGTTGAAGGCACGCACCGAGTCATTGCCTCTGCTCAACTCGCAGGTGTGAAAAGGCTTGTGCTGACTTCATCAACCTTTGCCATCATCGCTGGAAAAGACTCGGGCAAGTATGGTCCTAGTGACTGGTCGGACACCGATGCAAATATTGGTGCTTATGCAAAAAGCAAGACTTTGGCAGAGCGTGCAGCGTGGGAGGCTACCAAGCACGGCAGTATGGAGTTAACCGTCATCAACCCTGGAGCGGTCTTTGGCCCGTCGTTAGGAGCAAAAATAGACGGTCAAAGCGTAGTCATGATGACCAAAATGATCGCGGGGAAAGTCCCGATGATTCCAGACATGGCAATGGGAATGGTCGATGTGCGAGATGTGGCAAAACTTCACGTAGCGGCGATGACTACTAGCGATGCTGCAGGAAACCGGTTTATTGCTTGCACAGCAGAACCCGTCGAGATGGCAACCTTGGCTAAAGTACTGAGGGAGGCCGGGTACACAAAGGCTCCTTCGCTTAAAGCACCGACGTTTCTCTTGAAATTCATCAGTCTATTTGACCGGGAGGCGAAGGGAATGATACCGTTCATTGGCAAAAAGGCTGCGCTTGACAACAGTTCGACGTTCAAAGTTTTGAATTGGAAGCCGACACCGATGGCTAACTCGTTCAAAGAAATGGCAGCAGCAATTTCGCAATAGATGGACGATGTTTTTTAACTTGACTAATTGTCACCGCCATTAAAAAAATAGAAATCAACAATGACTATGGAATTAATTAGACATGAAAATAAAGTATGGCAAATAGCGATGGAATTATTGATTGGCGTTCTGTATGCCCGATTAGTTCTGCTCTTGACGTGCTCGGTGACAAATGGTCGTTGTTAATCATTCGTGACCTACTCATTCACGGGCCTCGAACCTATTCACAATTGCTCGAATCGCCTGAGCGCATCTCGACAAATATTCTGGCTACTAGGCTGGAGCTTCTCACGTGTTTAAGACTAATCGAACGGACAAGCCCTGAGGCCGCATCACGCAATAACGCTTACCGTCTTACTGAACAAGGAGCGGCGCTACGCCCGGTGCTTGAAGCCTTGGGTAAATGGGCAGGCACGCATCTTACCGACTTCCACGCAACCATAGTAAAGATGTGATAGGAAAGTGGGAAATATTCTGGGGAGTAGTCTCTGTAACTGGCTTAGCATGATTTATTTTGCTTTTCAGGGGTGACCCCATGTATCGCTATGTCCGAATTGAGTTTTGTGTGTGCGTTCGCAAAAAATGGGTGCGGACAATTGCACATTCAGTCTGATGATTTTTTCAAAGTCAAATCCTGTATTTATAAAATAAAAAAATGCGCCAATCCCATACAAGTCATATGGTTACACAATATATTAACTTGACTAAATTGGTTGGTCAATTTTATTATAGCCATGCAACTACTTAAAGTCTTTTAACTTGATAACGGTTCTTCAAATGTTATAAGTAGCGTAATGAATGGTGGAAAAGACATTACATTACTAAACTAAATTGGAGATTTCTAATGACATTGAATTATCTGCCTTTTGTTTTGTCGCTATTCATTGTCTTATGATTAACGATTTCGTTTGCAGGAAATGTTGAAAAATAAGAATATCAAAAATCAATTTTTCCTTCGATTGTGGCGTTCAGAAGAACGCCTTGTTTTTTTCATAATATTTCTGCCTGAGCCACCAACGAAAAGGGCCACGGAACAAAGCAATGAGGTGATGTAATGCAGATTGGAGAATAGACAATTAGTTCCAATTGATGTTGCTTAACCAAACATTGTTTAGACCTCAATCATTGAATAGGAAATAGTAATGAGTGAATTGGATAGCATCAAGGTCAATACCATCGACGGTGAATCAGTTCTTGTCGGCAAGTTGCTCGGAAAGGCTACTGTGGTAGTCAATGTTGCCAGCAAATGTGGCTTTACGCCACAGTATGAAGGCCTTGAAGCGCTCTACCGCAAGTACAAGGATAAGGGTCTCACCATTCTTGGCTTTCCCTGTGACCAGTTCGGTCATCAGGAGCCGGGCGACGAGGCGGAGATTAAGAATTTCTGCTCCCTCAATTACGACGTCAGCTTTCCTCTCTTTTCCAAGATCGAGGTGAACGGCGAAAATACACATCCCCTCTATCAGGCATTGAAGAAAAACGCTCCCGGTGTCTTGGGAACAGAGGGGGTGAAGTGGAATTTCACCAAGTTCTTGCTCGATAGTAACGGCAAGGTCGTTGATCGCTATGCGCCCAGCACAAAGCCTGAAACAATGGAAAAGGATATTATCAACCTGCTCTCGGCCTGATGCAGAGCGAAAGATTCAATTGGCACAAGTGAAAGCTTTCACCATAATTTATTTACCTCGGTAAGCTCTAACCCACTGGAGTTTTTATACGAGGTAAAACATTGCGATCAGGAGTAAACATGGACAAACTAAGAACCATAAGTAAACGAATATATGGATCTCAACATGGACCGATTAATAGTTTGGTCAGCACTCAAGATATTGGCGAGCAACTAAAGCCTTTCATATTTCTTGATTACTTCAATGCAGAAATAGAACCGGGTTTCGGGTTTCCTATGCATCCTCATTCAGGTATCGCAACTCTAACATGGCAACCAGGGTGTGATGTTCGTTACCAAGATACAACTGGCAAGAATTGCACACTCAAGGCAGGTGGACTTGAATGGATGAACGCTGGAGGTGGTGCGTGGCATCAGGCAAGTTTGCAAGGTAAAGGTAAAGTGACTGGTTTCCAGCTTTGGGTAGCAATGCCTCCTGATGTTGAAGACGGACCTTCACTTGGACAATATGTACCACCAGAAGATGTGCCAGTGGTTAGTATCGCAGAAGGAGAAGTTAAAGTTTTTTTGGGGGCCTTCAATAATGTATCCAGTCCAATAACGTCGCATCAAGACATGAATTATTACGTTATCAGCTTAGATCGCGGACAAACTTGGCGATATAAACCACCCGTTGAGCATGACGTTGGGTTTGCTTTTTGTTTTGAAGGAAATGGATTAATCCAAGGCGAGAATACTTCATTGGAGCTTATTGTTTTTGAAGGTGATGGCGATATAGAAATATCGTCCAAGACCGACAGCATCAAAGTTCTTTTGGGAACGGCAAGAAAACATCCTTATTCGCTTATTCTTGGAACAAGTTCTGTGCATACCAATGCAGTGTCGTTGAAAAATAGCCTTGAACGGATTAGGTTGATCGGTGCGAGTTTGAAACATGCATGACAAAATTCAGATTGATCCTAAAATTAGGAATGGAATTAGGAAGTCATAATTAAAACTTTCTACTGGTAATTTGGAGCAGATTATATGAAATACCTTTTGCGCTTTATTCTAATATCTTTCATTTCGTTGGTACAGCTTTCTGCTTTTGCGGCCGAAGATACAGTCATCTATTGGAACTCTGAAGCAGGCAAGATATTGCGTTCAAGAATTTCTGCTGATGCCGATTACTGGCAATTGAGTCCCTGGTTCGCTGAACAGATTAATCAGACTTACTGTGCTGTAGCTAGTGCCATAACAGTCCTCAATGCAATGCCCATAAAAAAACCAATTGATCCGATTTATGCACCCCATGCCTACTTTACCCAGAGCAATTATTTCACACCGGAAGTCACCAAAATTATCAGCCCACAAACCGTGAGGTCACAAGGGATGACACGAGATGAAATGGTTATGACTTTGACGAGTCAAGGCGTGAAAGCAACATCTATTGCCGGTGATGCTATAGACGATCAAGCACTTCGTTTACTACTGCAAAAAACATTACGTGATGATGGGCAGTTCGTATTGGTAAATTTTTCTCGTGCGACTTTGGGGCAAGAAGGATGGGGACATTGGTCGGCGTTGGCTGCCTATGATGCACAGTCAGATCGTGTGCTGATTCTCGATGTAGCCAAATACGAATATGAGCCAGAATGGATTGGAATTGGCACGTTGAAAAAGGCAATAAATACATTAGATACTACAAGTAATAAGGCAAGAGGCTTGGTGTTTGTATCAATGTAAAAAATTGATTTGATGGAAATTGCCAAAATATTATTGTGCTAACCATTTTACAACCTCAATTTACAATCTCCCATTTCGTTACTTCATGTATGTGCTGCAGTAGCCATCGAAATTTCCGGGAAGACCTCATGGGTAAAACCATACTTCAATCCGGGCGATTTTTTGGCTAAGGCTACAGCTTGATCAAGGTTTTTCGCCTCAAAAATTAGCAAACCTCCAACATCCCCTGAGTAATCATTAACATGATTCTCTGTAACGCTTTTCCCGCCTCTGATGGGCAACGCAATTTCTGCTTTTAGCAGAGCTATCCACTCCATCATGTCCTTTAGGTTTTGTTCCTTATCATTCTCAGGAATTTCACTCCCGCCAGTATGTCTTGATATTAGGATAAATTTCATAATCAACTCCATTTCTTAATGTAAGGACTAGTGCTGATTTTTTGTTCCACTCTCAAAGTGATCAAGTAGCTTATCCAAAAAGTAATTCCAGCCGCCATTGTGCGATCTGCCGCCATCAGTATCGGGAAGGCCTGCATGCACGAGGGTCATCAACGTATCTTCCCCTTTTTGTTGAAAAGTCACGGTCACATTCGACTCCAGCCCAGATGTATTCGGCGACATCCATGTATGTTCAATTCTGCTAGGCCGATTTACTTCTGTAAATCGCCCGTAGTGGGGAGTCCTCTCGGTGGTCCAGTAAAAAAATCCATCTACTATCGGATTCAATAGCAACTTGTCAGCCATATTCCAAGGATTACCCGGAACCTTCGGATCTAGCCAACCATCGAACACCGCGCCTGATGATGCGGGTATCGTTCTTTCGATCCTAACTTCAATAGTTCTGTTTGAATTACTCATGTCTTTATCTCCTTTGGATTTTTTTTACCCTTTTTAAGGGACTTTTCTTTCAGTTGCTGATGTTTAAAATAATCCTCAAACTGATCTAACCGCTCGTTCCAAAACTGTTCATACTCATGTACCCAACTCGCCACCTGCCGAAGTGGTTCCGGCCGAAGTGAAATATGAACTTCTCGACCTTGTTTTTCACGTTCAATCAACCCAGCGCGCTCAAGCAATTTGAGATGCTTTGTAACTGCGTTTAGTGCAACGTCAAACGGTTCGGCAATTTCTAGGAATCTTGCAGGACCTCTTGCCAGCTTTTCAATAATAGCCCTCCGAGTAGGGTGAGAGATTGCCGTCAGTACGTTTGTAAGTTGGTCCATGTAATCATTACACCATAAGGTATAATGATTTGCAAGTAATTTTCATTGACTCAAAAAAATTACGTTTTGAATTCATTGTTGCCGAAAGTGGATTTCCCTTAGTCTCATCTCCAACTTGCGTATGCCACTTAAGATGCGATAAAAACGTAGACAGTAAAAACAACTTGTGAATAATTTTCAAATAAGACTCCATAACCAACCAAAAAAAACGGATTAATAATAATAGTGCATTTACAAGACACTTCATCGTTAGGCATACAATATCAGTCCGGTAACAATAAATCTGTGAATGACCAAAATTATCGAGGTTTTTATCCTTGCAATCGAAACTAACTTTCATGATGCGACAAAATGTCGCACCTTAAGTAAATAAGTTTATGCTTAAATACTAAACTCATTCAATCTTAACGATCAAGCCGA
>CAIWKC010000268.1 GCA_903913145.1 uncultured Gallionellaceae bacterium
CACACCAGATGTTTTTGTTGTTGTCGCTTCTACGATTGTTGACCTTGCAGCTGAAGAGTTACCTACTAAAACGAAACCCGCATTCCCTGTGATAGCGCCGCCAGCCAAGGTCATGGAATCGGCCAACAAAGTAATTGACCCTGTATTTGTTCCGCCGCCATTGGTAATAATGCTGGACGCTGTGGCATTTGTCAGCATACCCGTACCGGCATTGAGCGACACGACGCTCGCAACACCCGCAGTAGTACCCTGACCCGTTATGGTAGATGTATTGGTGATACCAACACCAGTCAGGTTAACTGTGTTGCTTGCCGTTACCAAGCCGGTAACGTTGATCGCGCCGGAATTGGTCACCGTCAGATCGGCAACGTTAATCGCACTCAGATTCAAAGTTGTTGCAGTATTGGTTAAGCTCACCAAACCTGTTGAGTCCGTTGCGCTAAAACTGCCAACTGTGTTGGCACTTGTAAGAGTTGCACCACCCAATGAGGTAGTGATTAACGATCCTGCATTGATCGTTCCACCGGCTGCTTCAACAATTGCTCCTCCACCATAGGTCGGGTTGTAGGAAGACAAATTAAGCGTGCCTGCACCTCTAGAAATAGGTGCCAGGATGTTGAGCGTGTTGTTCACATCAATCATCAGCGTAGGCGCACTGATCGTTGCCAACTCAGTTTGAGAAAGCACTAGCGTGTTAGCTAACTTCGAACTGCTGCCGAGATTGGTAACCACAGCTGTGTTCCAGGTGTTTAGCACTACTGGCCCTGACGGATCACTGATGGAGCCGCCAAGCGTCATCGTATCTGCGTTGAGCATAAATGGATTGACGTTATTTGCTACAGTGATAGTGCTGTTGTTGGTCAACATCGCCCCGCCAAACGAACAGGCCAAACCACCCGAAAATACGGTATTAGGAACAACACCAGTTCCATTAATGGCAATCGGACTGGAAACTGTGATATTCCCTTTATTATTAACCAACAGAGCTCCACCAGTTGTGATGGGGCCAAGTGTCAAAGTAGCAACCGTATTACCCAGAGTTACGTCACCCGTATCGGTAGCTGAAAAGTTGGATACTGCGTTCGATGCCAATAATGTCGGAGTAGCAGCATTTGCCGAAACCCCACCTGTCAGCGAAGTCCCACCGATAGCATTTGTTGTCAAAGTACCTGCGGTAATACTGCCACCCGTTCCCTCGGTAATTGATCTGCCCGCATTAAGATTAACTATCCCACTTGTGCCTGCGCCCATTGTAGAATTAATAAGAATATCGCTTATGGCACCGGTGGCCGTGGCTGACAAATTTCCAACGGCAGTTAATGGTGAATTCACTGTAATCGATCCAGCAGTATCGACTAAAGTAATGCCGCCAGTTGAAACCAAACCGACAGTTGTAAAGTTTGTTCCAATCGTTAGCGGTATGCTGTCCACCAAATTGACCGAAATTGCATTCCCGGATAAAGTTCCAACGCTGTTTCCAGGATTGGTTAGCGTGTAGGTTCCGTTAGGCAGATTCAGCCCAGCAGCAGTAATAGCCGCGGTTTGTGAAACAGCACCAGTAGAATTGAGACCTAGATAAGGTGCAGTGATAGTTGCATTTACAGCAATACCCCCAATGCCGTCATGTATCCCGGTATTATTGGTTAAAGTTAGCGGCGCAGAAATCGTAATCGCACCCGTGTTGAGAACATTACCGATAACCAGCGTTCCCGTAGTACTGAGCGTACCTAACTCAGTATTTGACAGCACCAATGTCCCTGCGATTGGCGTTGTTCCACCAAGATTGATTGGGTCAGCGATAGTATAAGTACTGATATTAATGCCACCGGTGCCAGCTGAAGCAGCGCCAGTTAAAACGATATTATCCCCATACAGATAGACGTACCCGCTATTTAGACTGTTGATAGTCCCAGTATTTGTCAGAGTGCCTGTTCCAGAATTCAGCTTAATGCCCAAACTTGCGGAAATTGAAGAACTATTAGTTACCCCGCTTGTTCCTCCGCCCCGAATTACTGTCTTATTGTTCAGCGTCAATGGCGCTGAAATAGTTACAGCGCCGGCAGTATTGCTTAGACTACCAATTGACAAAATTCCTGATGTATTAATTGTTGCAAGATCAGAACTTGTCAGCTCTAATGCTCCTGCGGTAGTTCCTGCAGTACCTATAAAATTAATTGCATCAGTCAATGTTGAGTTATTGATATTGACTGCACCTGCGCCTCCTACCACGGCTCCGTTTCCTAGAATCATGTTGTCTGCGGTCAGATTAATAGCGCCAGTGCTTGTCCCACCACCATTCGTAATTTTGCTTGTCGCGCTGATGGCGTTTGAAAGTGTTCCAGTACCAGCATTGAGCGTGACACCACCCAGACCGGAGATGGTTGAGGTATTGGTGATACCAATTCCGGTGATGTTCACATTGCCACTAGTAATTAGAGGTGCATTTATAACTATCGAACCTGCTCCAGCATTTGCAGTAAATATTCCACCTGATAGAGATACACCTGCATTCAAAGAAATTCCACCACCTGCGGTTTGCATGGTCAAACCGCCGCTGCCTAAGTTTGTGATTGTTGCACCTGAATTGGTAACGATTGCGCCAGTACTAGTTGCATTGAGTGTGAGTGAATTTGCGCTACTCCAGGAAATGGCATTCTGTACGGTAATGTTGCCTGTACCGGTTCCCGTAGCAGACGTGGTATCAACTGTTACATTTGATAGCGCCAGCTGACCAACCAATGTCGAAACACTCAAATTAGACGTAGTCAATGTTGATGCATCTGCGAATATTGTGGGTAACGTTCCTCCCAATACAGGAGTTGCAATCATGGACGTGGTATCGACACTGCTGCTGATTGTAATGTCCATTGGGTCAAGCAATAGCGAGCCAATAAGTCCCTTGGGCGCCAGTGTATTTACCAAGCCGGAGAAATCCAACCACTGTTTACCTGATACTTCTACCCAACCACCATTGCCGCCATTTACGCCGCCTTGTGCAGATATGTTTCCGCTAAATTGAGTAGCTTTATTTGACCATACGACCACTTTGCCGCCGTTCCCATTTTGAGTGGCATCCGCACTGATGTTCGCCGTTGATGCAACAAATGTGGCTTGGGCATTTGTTACATTTGGATTGGCTCCGTGTGCATCGCCGCCGATGAGAACTGTGCCGCCATTCTGTGTGCCATTGGCTGAGATGGTTGAGCCATCCATTATTCCCACTTGAGTGCCGAGTACTTCGACTGTTCCCCCTGTTGTGCCGTTCGCACTCACCGTACCGGTTACTGTTGTAGTTTGACTCGCCTTGAACACGATCTTGCCACCTTGCAGGGTGGCGCTGTCTGCGCTTACTTTTCCCGCGCTATTGACAAGTGCGCCGAATAAACCCAAGCTCCCTGCACTGGCCACCAGTTGCCCTACGTTGGTGACATTGCCTGCCGGTGCGGTGATGTTGACTCTCAAGTTCGGGTTGTAGCTATTGACCAGATCGACACTGCTTCCTGCTGCTAAGAGTATTTCACCATTAGGAGCGGTGATGACACCGCTGTTAGTGACATCAGGGGCAATCAAATAAATTTGTCCACCATCTAGCGCTGTAATGTTGCCTGCGGTGCCGATGTTTTGAGCATTTGCATTAGCCGTGTAGTGGTGATTGCCGGCAAGAAAATCTGCATCACTCAGGTTGAGCGTGGTAGCTACTAGACCAGCCACATTCACTGTCGATCCTGCACCAAAAACAATCCCGTTTGGATTGACCAGAAACACGCGTCCGTTAGATTGCAGGCTACCTAAGATGCTGCTGGGGTTCGCACTGGTCACGCGATTCAGCACAGTTGATGTAGCGCTTTGCTGGTTAAACTTGGTAAGTTCATTAGTGTTGATGGAAAAGCTTTGCCAGTTGATGATCGTGCCTGGTGTGTTAGTTACAGTGAGTGTATTGCCCGATGTATTAAATGTAGCTTGTCCGCTTGTTACTGTTCCACCAATCGGGTTGGCAAGCGCACCTAAAGAGCAAATGCAGGCGAGTGCAATGATTACGGGTTTTGGACATAACTTAAATTTGCCCAAGAGCCCCTTTGATAACTTTTGTAAGGTATCTATTTCACGAATAAGGCTAGATGCGGATCGTTTACCCTTAGACTTAGTGATTTCGGAAACTGCGACCCAAGCGCCTAGCGACTCGGACCAGATGGTTCGATAAATTTGATTAAGCGAATGCATGATTTCCGTTGCCCCTTATTTTCAGCAATGACTTTTTTTTATTCTTGCTACTTTTAGTCCTACTTTACTTTATTGCGTTTCTTATTATTCTGATTGCGCATATCAACGGCTACCAGTTCACCTTTGGATTTAACTCAACCTAAAATTTTATTTTTTGCTTTCCCAAATATATTTAAGTACATGGAGAGTTACGCAGGGTTTTCAATGATTCTGCTGCGGCTTAGACTTGTGACTCGCTTCAGTAGGCTTGAGGTGGCCCACTGCTGGTTAAATTTGGAGACTTCGTTTGAATTGACCAAGAATCTTAGCCAATAAATTTTAGTCAAAGGTCTTTGGGTAACAGTAATAATGTTACCCAAAATATTTAAAGTGGTTGGGCCACGTGTTTCTGATCTACTGAATGGGTTTGCTTGTTCACCAAATGAATGTGTGCAGGCGGGTGCAATAATGATGGGCTTGAGTTTGCGCTCAGAGAAGCTAATACGAGAAGTGACCTCGAATTCCGCTATGACTGCTTTTATTCTTGCGCAGACACTGTGAATGTTTTTGCATTCAGTGTTCGATTTACTCCCCCTTTTTTGCTGCATCACTCCACTACACCGTTGTTAGTTGAATAATCCCCTTATGCAGCCTAACTAGCTTTAGTTTGCCTTTTTATGACCGCATAAGACTAAATATAATTGAATTTGTCAATTTAATTCTCTGCACTTAAAATACCTCATATCTTAATCCGTAGCCTGATGGTGAATAAGATTTCTTAAATATCACAGGGTTGATTCATCTTACAAACCAAAATAACTCCATATCAAGCTAACATTCACCCTATAGCATTTTTCCAAATTCGCTTATGCCTGAATTGCCAGAAGTCGAAACTACATTAAGAGGGATATCTCCGCATCTAAATAAGCAAGTTGTTGCCGGTGTCTTCATCCGCACCGAGAAATTACGTTGGCCTATTCCCAAGGATTTGCCCAAGATACTGCATGGTAAAACCATTATTAGTTTGCAGCGCCGCGCCAAGTATCTGCTCATACATTTTGAACACGGCACGCTTATTATGCATCTTGGCATGAGTGGCAGTTTGCGCATACTGACTACCCCGACTACCCCTGACAAACACGATCATTTCGATCTTGTTCTCACAAATGGAGCGATCCTGCGGCTACGCGACCCGCGGCGCTTTGGAGCCGTGTTGTGGCACTCTGGTGACCTGACTGATCACCCGCTACTCGCTAATCTTGGGCCTGAACCTCTGTTGGATGCTTTCAATGGAGATTATTTATATCGGGCTACGCGTACACGGAGCGCCTTAATCAAACTCGTGATCATGGATAGTCATTTAGTAGTCGGCGTTGGGAATATTTACGCCAACGAGTCTTTATTTCGAGCCGGTATCAAACCCCAACTTTCAGCCGGCAAACTTAGCCGACTTCGCTGTGATAAATTAGTGAATGAAATTCGCTCTACCTTGAACGAGTCGATCACAATGGGTGGAAGCAGTCTGCGCGACTATGTCGATAGCGACGGAAAACAAGGCTATTTTCAGCAGCACTATTGGGTTTACGGCAGAACGAAGGAACCGTGTAAAAAGTGTGGCACTTCTATCCGGCAAATCAAGCAAGGGCAAAGGTCTAGTTTTTATTGTCCGATTTGCCAGAAGTAGATAGCTATCCTATCTAGTCGCTATGTCCGTGATTGTTGTCCGCTACGAGTATATTGATTTAGCTGGAATCCCGCCTGCGCTGGAATAACAATTCTATGCTTTGGCTGCCATCAGCTTTTCATACTTGGCTTGCAATTGATCATTGCTTTCTACCACATCCGGATTTAAAGGGATGCAATCAACCGGACACACTTCAACGCATTGCGGCGTGTCATAGTGTCCTATACATTGAGTGCATTTCTTGGGATCGATAATATAGATTGTATCGCCTTGCGAAATGGCGTCGTTCGGACACTCCGGCTCGCATACGTCACAGTTGATGCATTCGTCGGTGATCATTAATGCCATGTTTATTTCTCCTTAAGTTTATTTTTTTCTTGTAATTTTATCACCACTGATGGCGACACGAATTTGCTCACATCACCGCCAAATCGTGCGATCTCACGCACGATGCTGGCTGAGATAAATGTATATTTCTCAGCCGGAGTCAAAAATAATGTCTCCACTTCGGGATGCAAGCTGCGGTTCATTCCCGCCATTTGAAATTCCAATTCAAAATCCGAAACAGCGCGCAAACCCCTCAACACAACTCGCGCTTCTTTTTTTTGCACATAGCTCATCAGCAGATCATTGAAGCCTTCTACCTGCACATTTTCATAGGTTGCAAATACTTCCTGTGCCATCTCTACACGTTCTTTCAGGTTGAACAGTGTCCCATGGCGACTTTCTGCCACTGCGACGACCACCTCGCCGAACAATCCTGCCGCGCGACGCACCACGTCTTCATGCCCGCGTGTTATCGGGTCGAATGTGCCCGGGTAAACAACTTTTGTCATGTTTGTCCATATTGTATTAGTTGATAAAACACTGCACCTGCTCTTGCCTGCTTAATTTTTTGCCACGGCGAGTCCGGTGTAAACGGTTCCCCGCTTTCTACGTATACCTTTCCGTTTTCAGTTAATTTATCTGCCAACAACGGCAATAGTTTCGGGAGGTAATCGCTTTGGAACGGAGGATCGAGAAATATCACATCGAACGGTCTGTTTTGTTGCCGTGCGAATTCTAGCCCATCCTCACTGCGTAACGCTATATTTATCAACCCTAATTTTTTTATGTTTTCCTGCAAATTGCGGCAAACTGTGCGATTACGTTCTACCATTACCACTTCTGTCGCTCCACGGGAAGCTGCTTCAAAACCTAAAGCGCCGCTTCCGGCAAACAAGTCCAAGCATCGCTGCCCATGTAATGTTTGACCTAACCAATTAAACAAAGTTTCACGCACTCGGTCAGGTGTTGGACGCAAATCGTCTGCGTCAGGGAATTCAATTATGCGGCGGCGATGACTGCCGCCGATGATACGTACTTTGTTAATGCTATGGCTCCTTATTGCTCTTTTTTATCTGTAGATTGCAATATTTATTTAGCCTGCATTTTTTCTTCCGGCGCACCAACAATTACTGTCGCCATCGCGTCCGGATGAATGCGGCGTTTAAATGCATCGTGAACTTGTGAAGTTGTTACTGCATTAACTTTGTCGGTGAATTCGTCAAGGTAGTTTAGTGGTAGCCCGTAGAATCCAATCAAGCTTAAATAATCCAGTATCTTTTTGTTACTATCGATGCGGAGTGGAAATCCGCCGACAATATTGTCTTTGGCTGCTTTTAATTCTTTTTCTGAAATTCCTTTATCAACAAATTCACGTAACGTGGCTCTAGCCAATTTTATCGCTTCATCTGCTTGCTCTTTTTTGGTTTGCAGTCCGATCTGGAAAGCTCCCGGCTGTTGCATCGGCATAAAATAACTATATACGCTGTAGGCCAAGCCTCGCTTTTCACGTATTTCGTTCATCAATCGAGATACAAATCCCCCCCCTCCCAATACATAATTTCCAACGTACAACGGGAAATAATCAGGGTCGTTGCGAGCGATTCCTGGTGTGCCTATCAAAACGTGGGCTTGTGTGGCTGGATGAGGTATCCTCAGTTCGGTTGCTTTTATTTCCAATGTCACTGGTGCAATGTGAATATTCGCCTCATTCGTTTGCAAACTTCCTGTCAGTTGTTGCGCAATGGACTCAGCTTTCGCACGCGTGACGTCTCCCATTAATGCGACGACAGCTCCCTTTGAATTGTAGTGGGCGTGATAAAAGTTTTCTAAATCTGTTTTTTGTATTTTTTCAACGTCAGCAACTTCAAGCGATTTGCCATAGGGATGGGATCCGAATACTGCTTTATTAAATGCCTTGCTGGCTATGCTTTCGGGTTTTGTTTCAGCTTCTTTTAATGCAGCAATTGTGCGCGTCTTTTCACGGGTCAACACATCTTCTGGAAATAATGGATGTTGTAGTATCCGCGACATAATATCTAAAGCGACTTCGAGTTCTGCCGTGCTACTTAAGGTGCGTATACTCATTCCCGAGCGATCAGCATCAACATGCTCGGCTTTTTGAGCGCCGATGTCAGCCAGTTTTCTGCTGATATCATCTTCACTCAAACCATCTACTCCAGAGTCGAGCAGGCTATTTGTCAGCGCAGCCACTCCTGGTTTTACTATATCGTCAAAGCCGTTGCCTGCTGCGAAGTCTACCTCGACGTCCAGCATCGGCAAATCATGGTTTTCTACAAAATAGACTTGCGCGCCACTGGGCGCTTGCCAATGTTGAATACTAACTGAAGCAAAAGTATTTCCGGTCATACAACTTAAACCAAAAATTAAAATATATTTAATACCTGATAGTCCAGCAGATTTCTTGCCAGACATATTTGATCGCTCATTTAAAGTATTTTTCTTAGTGAACATGAATGGGGCCTCCGGCGTGTTTTGGTTTGTCGGAAAGCGGTTGCGGATCCAGCACGGCAACAATCAGATGATCATCATTAAAAATAGCTTTTGCGGCATCCTGAACCTGCTGTGTAGTGACTTCCTGTATTTTTCTCAGCATGACAGGTATCGCTTTATGTGTCAGACCTATGCTTTCCATTTGGCCGATCTGCATTGCCTGATAAAACACTGAGTCGCGTTTGTATACTTCATTGGCTGTTACCTGCGCTTTAACGCGCTGCAATTCTTCAGGGGTAACACCTTCGCGTACAAGTTTGGTTAATTGCTCTCTTAATGCGGCTTCCAGCTCAGTGATTGTTTTGCCTTCCGACGGTGTTCCTTCCAGCGTAAACATGCTTGGCCCCCTCGCCGTGCTGTCATATCCTGCGCCCACTTCACTCGCGATTTGCTGTTCACGCACCAATGTTTTATTCAGCCGCGCAGACTCATTTCCGTCCAATATGCCTGCCAATATTTCGAGAGCATAAGGCATGCTATCTTTTTCTGCATCACGAACCGTTGGTGCGTGGTACGACATAATGAGGTAGGGTAATTGTGCCGGCGCTTTGACTGTAATGCGTTTAATGCCCTCTTGAGCAGGCTCACTAAAATTTCTGCGCACTGGCAATTTATGCGCGGGGATCTTGCCATAGTAAAGTTGTGCCATAGCGAACACTTCTTTTGCCTGTACATCCCCGGCTATAACCAGTACCGCGTTATTTGGGGCATACCAGGTTTTGTACCACTCCTGTGCGTCCAGTGCCGTCATCGCTTCAATGTCGTTCATCCAGCCGATTACAGGATGCTGGTAGGGATGCTCCTGATACGCTGCAGCCATGAGTTTTTCTTCAAGCAATGCATGCGGCTCGTCGTCAGTTCGCATGCGACGCTCTTCCATCACGACTTTTATCTCTTTGATGAATTCTGCCGTAGTCAGTTGCAGATATTGCATCCGATCAGACTCGAGCTTCATCGCCAATGGCAATTTTGATGTATGCAACTGTTGGAAGTACGCAGTGTAATCGTAATTTGTGAACGCGTTTTCACGACCGCCGGCCGCGGCGATTTTCTTTGAAAATTCACCTGCAGGCACAGCTTTGGTTCCCTTGAACATCATATGCTCCAGCACATGAGCGACTCCGGTAGTGCCCGTTCTTTCGTCCATGCTACCGGCTCGATACCATACTTGCTGTACCAGAACAGGTGCGCGATGATCTTCTTTTACAATCACCTTTAAACCATTGGCCAGTGTTTTTTCAAACACTTCGGCTTGTACGGAATAAGTTAGCAACAACAGCAGCCAACACAATTTTTTTATCAGTTGTATACGCATATTTCTAGCCCAAGACAGGTCAATCAGAATAGAATATTAAGTGCGATTAAACTATGCCTTAATGAGTTCGTATTATCCTCTATTTTCCAGTTTCCAGACCACCTGCTAAAACGATCATATGTTCGGATTTCTTAAACAATCAAGCTCAGATGTTAGTTCTGAAAAATCTTCTTGGCTCGGCCGATTAAAGAACGGGTTATCAAGAACCGGAAATCAGCTTTCTGAATTACTCGGTCGGGGTGGTCGTATTGACGAAGAGTTTTACGAGGAGTTGGAAACTATTTTGATTTCCTCTGACGTTGGTATGGATGCGACCCGTTATCTAATTGCAGAAGTGCGACGTCAAGTCAAAGAGAACAAGTTGACTGAATCTTCGCAGCTTAAAGTCTCCTTGGCACATGCGCTCCTAAAGTTGCTTCACCCGTTAGAGCATGCTTTAGTTGCTGATTCACATAAACCTTTTGTCATTATGTTGTGCGGTGTCAATGGGGCAGGCAAAACAACTTCAATTGGCAAATTGGCTAAGTATTTTCAAAATCAGGGAAAGTCTGTTTTACTGGCTGCCGGTGACACCTTTCGTGCCGCTGCACGGGAACAATTGATGGAATGGGGTTCACGTAACAACGTTACCGTGATAGCGCAACAATCTGGCGACGCTGCTGCTGTGATTTTCGACGCAATTCACGCTGCACAGGCACGTGGCATTGACGTTGTTTTGGCTGATACAGCCGGTCGACTTACGACTCAAGCCCACCTGATGGAGGAAATCAAAAAAGTTAAACGTGTTATTGCCAAGGCTTTACCCGAAGCTCCGCATGAAGTGTTGTTAGTGTTGGATGCCAACACCGGGCAAAACGCTTTGAGTCAAGTCAAAGCATTCGACGAAGCTTTGAATGTCACCGGACTGATTCTAACCAAACTCGATGGCACGGCTAAAGGTGGCGTTATTGCTGCAATCGCGAAAGCACATCCAATTCCTTTGCGATTTATTGGCGTCGGTGAAGGAATTGAGGATTTACGCCCTTTTGTTGCTGATGATTTTGTTACTGCTCTGTTAGGCAACGAATCATGATCAAATTTAATCAAGTTTATAAGCGTTACCCTGGTGGCCACGAGGCACTAAAAAACCTGAGTTTTGACATTGCCGAAGGAGAGATGGTTTATCTGACCGGTCATTCAGGTGCAGGCAAAAGCACCTTGCTTAAACTGATTGCGGCCATTGAACGTCCTACCAGCGGAAGTGCAATTGTTCGGGGGCAGAATACTAAATCCATAAAAGCGAGCGCGCTGCCTTTTTTACGCCGTAATTTGGGACTCATTTTTCAGGACCACAAATTGTTGTTTGATCGTAGCGCTTTTGACAACGTAATGTTGCCTTTACTAATTTGTGGCTTCGATCACCGGGATAGTGCCAAGCGAGTACGTGCCGCCCTTGATAAAGTAGGTTTGCTTAAACGAGAGAAGAGCAACCCTATCGCGCTCTCGGGTGGAGAACAGCAACGTTTGTGTATTGCTCGGGCTATCGTAAATCGGCCATCCGTTTTGCTTGCCGATGAGCCAACGGGCAATCTTGACACCGAGTATTCAGGTGAGATTATGAATATTTTTAAATCGTTTCATCAAGTAGGCGTTACCTTACTAATCTCTACCCACGATGAATCTATTTTGCGGCAGTTTCCTGCACGATCTCTGGCATTGAAATCCGGTGAGTTGGTTGTATGAAAAACGCCTTCCTGCAACATATTCGAGTGATTCGTTTTACGTTGCACCAATTCTTACTTGAACCGGGAGCCACGCTACTCAATTTGCTTGTCATCGGGATTGCATTAAGCTTGCCTGTTGGGGGTTATGTCATACTGAAAAATGTTCAAGGCGTTTCGGCACAATTGGCTGGCACTCCGCAAATCAGCGCATTTCTCACCACGGGTACTTCACAGGAAGATATTTCACACATCAGCACCCAACTCAAAGACCATGCTGCCGTTGACCACATCGAATTTGTTCCAAAAGATTTAGCTTTAAAGCAATTGCAACTCAGTACTGGCTTATCTGATGTGATCGGCGGTCTTGCTCAAAATCCGCTGCCTGACGCCTTCATTATTTACCCGGTGGCAATGGATGTAAAAAAGCTTGAACTTTTTCGTGACGACCTTAAATCATGGCCAAAATTTGAACATGTTCAACTTGATTCGGCATGGGCCTATAAACTTGAAGCGCTCCTCAAATTTGGCAGATTGGCCGTATTATTACTCGCCGCGATGCTAAGTTTTGCACTGATAGCGATTACTTTTAATACCATCCGACTGCAAATTCTGACGCAACGCGAAGAAATTGAAGTATCAAAGCTAATTGGCGCTACGAATGGATTTATACGCCGTCCCTTTTTATATTTTGGCTTGGTTCAGGGATTATTTGTCGGGATGGCAGCTTTGTTTATCATAGCCGTTTGTCTGCAATTGTTAAATTATAGCCTGTCTGGAATCACTCAACTTTATGGAACCAGCTTCACTCTTTCGCATTTATCCTTTGGGGATAGCATCTCTCTCCTTGTTTTTTCAGCATATTTGGGCTGGCTAGGTGCATGGCTCTAAGTTTCTCAGCACCTTTGGCAAATCGAGCCCAAGTAAGCGACTCAGGGACTAGCACTCTAAAGACGAGAGTGCTAGAATTATCTCAGGAGGTATCAAATATGAGCTACAGCCTTTCGTTACCTATGCCATCAGCTGTTGGCAGCATTGATAGTTATATTACTTCAGTCAAACATTTTCCAGTGTTGACCCCTGAAGAAGAATTGGATTTCGCTACACGCTTTCGTCGTGACAATGATTTGGATGCTGCACGCGCTTTGGTTGTTTCTCATCTGCGCGTTGTAGTTAGTGTTGCGCGCGGCTACGCTGGATATGGCTTACCTCAAGCCGATTTGATTCAGGAAGGCAACGTTGGTCTAATGAAAGCGGTTAAACGCTTTGATCCAGACCGGGGTGTACGTCTCGTTTCTTTCGCTTTGCATTGGATACGAGCAGAGATTCATGAATATATTTTGCGTAATTGGCGCTTGGTTAAGATCGCCACTACCAAAGCGCAGCGCAAGTTGTTTTTTAATTTGCGCAGCATGAAACAAGGTCTCGATACCCTTAGGCCTCAGGAAGTTGCAAGAATCGCTCAAGAGCTGAATGTCAGCGAGCATGACGTGGTTGAAATGGAAACTCGTTTTGGCAATCATGAAATGTCGCTAGAGCCAGATGCAAATGAGGAGGAGCACAATTTTGCACCAATTTCTTATTTGGCCGCAGATTCAGAACTCGAGCCGGACCAGGTTCTTGAACGTCAAGAACTTGATAAACTCGAAACTTCTGGTTTGGCACGCGCATTGAATAGTTTGGATGATCGTAGCCGACGCATTATCCAGGCACGTTGGCTTCATAACGACAGTGCGGCAACGCTGCATGAACTTGCTGCGGAATTTAATGTATCTGCCGAAAGAATTCGGCAGATTGAACAAAAAGCGATGAGCAAAATGCAAGATGCTTTGGGTGCATCACGCTGAAGTAATTCAAAACTGGAATTAAGAATTATTGCTAAAAAAAATACCCTGGGAATTAGTCGCCAGGGTATTTTTATTTTATCTATCGCGGTTCATCTAAATTACTTCACTATCCTTAATTTCGGTTTGCCTTGTGGCGCAGGATCATCGGGCGGTTCATCATGCAATCCTGCATTACTCTCCGTTCCGGAACTTAGCATTGGTGAAGAGTCTTGACCTTGGAATACCAGACCTTGCCCATTTTCTTTGGAAAATATCCCTATCACCGCTGAGATTGGCACCATGATTTGGTGCGACACTCCACCAAATCTGCCACTACAAGTTATGTCCTCATTGCCCATGTGCAGATTTCTCACTGCATCCACGCTGATATTAAGAACTATCTTCCCATCTTTCACAAAGTTTTTTGGTACCTGAGTAAACTCGTCCACTTGTACCGCCAAATACGGTGTAAGACTGCTGTCAGCACACCAATCGTATATTGCACGAATCAAATATGGCTTAGTGGATAGTTCACTCACTTACGCATCGCTTTTTCGGAGGGCGTCATTGCCTCACTATAGGCCGGACGAGAAAACAAACGCTCTGAATACTTCATCAGGGGAGTAGCTTCTTTGTCAAGTTGAATCCCGTAATGATCCAGACGCCAAAGCAAAGGTGCAATGGCGACATCCAGCATGGAGAACTCATCACCCAACATATATTTTTGTTTGGTAAATACCGGAGCGATCTGCGTCAGATTTTCACGGACTGCAATTCTTGCTTTTTCAACCAGCTTTGGTACACCGCTTTCCAATCCTTCTAAATGGCAAAACAGCTCTTGTTCAAAACGGTGCAAGAATAAGCGGGCCCGAGCACGCATCACCGGATCGGCAGGCATTAACTGCGGATGTGGGAAACGCTCATCAATATACTCGTTGATAATGTTTGCTTCATACAAAATCAGGTCGCGTTCTACCAGTACCGGAACCCTGTTGTAAGGATTCATCACCGCAAGATCTTCAGGTTTGTTGAAAACATCTACATCAATGACCTGAAAATCCATACCTTTTTCAAATAATACAAAACGGCAACGGTGACTATATGGATCTGTAGTCCCCGAATAAAGTGTCATCATAGCGCGGCTCAACCTTTTATCAGGTGGTTGCGATGCATCGCTCCGCCGACCAATTTAAATCCAATGAAAGCTACCACTGCTGAAACTCCTATTCCCCAAATAATCGGATATGTACCTGTACCATTGATTCCAGAAATCCAAGTATATCTTTCGAAAAGCGTACCTGTGATAATGCAAACGCCAACTGCCAAAATCACGCTGGGTGTATGCCGAGATTTTGACAACGCAAGCGTGCAAAATGGTATCACAAACTTCAAGAATATCATTGACCACCACAGCACACTGTAATCTCCATTCTGCATGCCCATTACGCGATCTACTTCGTCGCCAATGTTGCCGTACCAAATAACGAGATATTGTGCGAAGAATGTATACATCCACAAAAGGGTAAAAGCTAACATCATCTGTGCAAGATAGTTGTAAATATATTCTTTAACTTGGTTAACGAGTTTCTCACGTGTATTCAGCACGAATATCCAGATAACCAAAAATGACAAGAACATGTTGAAATTGCTGACCATGTTCTGCATGCCGTAGATCGCACTATGCCAAGACAGCTTCAGTGTCATCTCAAAGTCCCAAGCCACCATTGTACAATAAAGCACATAGAAAAATGGAATCCAGCACGCAATCCGATGAAATTTATCCGCATCTTCTGCACTTCGTTCGCTAACTGCTTGTCGTTTGATAAAAATCCATGACAAATACATCACCACTAACATACCCACAATTTCACGTGTTGCCAATAGCGGCAATGTATACCAGCCCGGCATATGCACTTCTTCAGCATGTGTTGCATGACCTATCCATGGAAACGTGTGTTCTGCTCCGAGCAGCAGGATAATAAGCAATACAAAAGCCAACGGAAACAGCGCCGAAAGAGAGACAGCCAACTGGCGAACTTCAAAACGCCATTTTGCCCCGACCAAATACAACACTGCAGATAGCGCAACCCCTGCAAAAGACAGGGACAGCACCACCAAGAAGTTTACTGAGATAACTGCCCAGTTGCTATAAGAAATCATTACGTCGTCCCCCTTATTTCTTCGCTACAGGTGCAGTTGATTCTGCCTTCTGCACAACATTGCGCACATAGTTGACTACGTGCCAACGCTCAGTTGGATTCATTTCGTTGCCATAAATCGGCATTATCGGCCCTCCAAAAGTGATGTGTGCCCAAATATAACCATCGGTTTGAGCTTTAGTGCCGTCTGCAGTGAGGTCGTTGGGCTGCACGATGAATTTTTGGCCCACATAACCATCACCTTTACCCAGCTTACCGTGACAAGGAACACAATAAATGGCAAACAACTGGCCGCCTTTGGCAATTGACTTCTCGTCTGCAGGCACGGGGTTCTTGAGTTTTTCAGCCGCGACAGCATCTTTTACATTGACCATCGTGCCCGGTGTTGGAACAGACCGTGCGGGAAAAGTTGTCATGCCAGGATTTGCTGGATCCGGACTTTCTTGTGGTTTAACACTGATCTGATTAGCCATGTCTTGCGACCATGGCCAAGCGTTAGCCATCAAGGGTGTCATCAACAATAATATTGCTACGGATATTTTTCTCATTTCCCCGCCTCTTCCTGAATCTCTAAAGCTTGATGCTTGGTAAAAATTGACTTGATTGTTGCAGCAGCAGATGCTTCTACTTTCACCAGCAGTCCAACCTGATCTTCAGAAACGTTCGAGCTATATAACTTTGAACGTCTGGCTGGCAAACCGGCACAAATCAAGAATCCCAAAACCGTGATATACACGCCGCCCAAAATGAACATTTCGTATGTCAGCACCAAATCTGCAGGAATCGGAATAATCGGTTTGCCGCCTTTTAACTGAGCAAAGAAATTTCCCTGCGAACCGGCGATCAAAGTAAATGCTGTAATGCCACCGAACAGTGCTCCGAACAATGTAAACCATTGCACGTTGGCTGAACGTTCTCCCAAAACACTTTCCACTTCCGGATGTTCGATGGGTGACTTCATGATCAAATCGTCAAAACTGAAACCCTTGATCGTTGAAGCGCGTAACTCAGCTACTGCGGCCTCAGCCTCATCAAAATTGTTAAACAGGGCAAGAATATGATGTTGGCTCATTAGTGCGCTCCCTTCTCTTCAAGCTCATTAACATTCATAGTCAGGCTCTGCTCTACGTGTTTATTAGCCAAGCTACGGTGGTAGACCATTTCTTTAACTTCATACATCGAAACGGATGGGAACAACTTGCAGAACCCCATAAACAATAAAGTGAACCAGCCAAAGCTGCCGAATACAATGCCCCACTGCACCAGCGTAGGCCACTGATTATTGTCCCAAAGGTATGGATAGTAACCATGTGAAAAAGTCGGCGACACAATCATCCAACGCTCCAACCACATTCCCAAGTTCAGCAATAAAGATACGGCGAACATTACCGGGATACTTGTCTGGAATCGCTTAATCATCATTACAAAAGGCACCACGGAACCGCAGAAGTTCATCATCCACCAAAACGGTGCATAAATACCCGTGGCCTTTTGGATCAGAACAGCTTTGGATGCTTCATCATGGCTGTACCATACTGATGCAAACTCTACCGCATTAAGATAAGTCCAAACCATCGCGATCGCAAAAGTCAAACGCACGATTTTTTTCAAGATCGGCAACGTCATGTATTCTTCAAACTTGAACACGTAGCGAAGAATGACGAACAGCGTGATAATTGCCGCGCAGCCCGAATACAACGCCCCTGCCACAAAATACGGCGGGAATGATGTCACGTGCCATCCGGGTTGTTGCGACATCGCAAAGTCCGAAGCCACGATAGAGTGAACAGATACAGCAAGCGGAATCAGAAAGCACGCCACTGTAAGATAAGTCACCCGAAAATTTCGCCATTGTCGATCCGTACCTTCCCAGCCCAGCGCAAGTACGGTATACAACTTCTTCCGCCAACCTGGATGCAAGTGATCGCGGCAGATTGCCAAATCAGGAATCATACCGATAAACAAGAAGATCACTGAAGAACTCAGATAGGTAAAGATTGCCATCGCGTCCCACAACAGAGGAGACTGAAAGTTAGGCCATACCCAACGCTCGTTCGGGTAAGGTACGGCGTAATAAAATTGCCACAAACGACCCAAGTGAACCATCACAAACAAACCCGCTGTCATCAGCGAAAAGGTCGTCATCGCTTCAGCAAAGCGATAAATCGGCTTACGCCAATCAGCATGCATCAAGTGCAAAATCGCCGACAGCAATGTGCCGGAGTGACTCATACCAATCCAGAAGATGAAGGTAGCTATATACAAACCCCAAACCTGAGGGTTGTTCAAATTTGCCACGCCCATACCAATTTGATATTGGTAAACTTCACAACCGACTCCAACTCCAAACATCGAAAGGGCAACAACCAGAATCACCCAAAATAGTGGTCTTGGTGATTCCAAACTCTTGAGCACGTCACCGTTGATCTTTGCCCATTCTATGCTCTCGCGGATATCTTTTTCCATTGTCCCTTATCCTTTTACTTGTGCCTTAGATGGCGCTTTCACGAACACGCTCGAGATACATCACCGACGGGTATGCACGCAGTTCTTCAAAAATACGATACCCGCGCAAATCTGAACCGCCTTCCTGTTCATCTTTCGCCTGTTTATCACGCGCGGCCAACTCAACCTGTTGATGTGCCCACTGTCTGGCTATTTTCGATTCTGGTTCCACCAGATTACCAAAAGTAATTGCACCGGTCGGGCAGGCTTGTTGACAAGCCGTTTGAACCTCGCCGTCATGAACCAGACGTCCTTCTGTTCGAGCATTGTTCTTGGCTCTTTCCAGACGTTGCACGCAGAAAGTACACTTTTCCATCACGCCTTTGCCGCGAACTGTTACATCCGGGTTAAGTTGTTGCGTCATTTCTGCCGGCCATACATTATCGGTCGTAGGGTAATCGTACCAGTTGAAATAACGTACCTTGAATGGGCAGTTAGCCGAACAATAACGTGAACCAATGCAGCGGTTGTAAACCTGTGAATTCAAACCGTCAGCTGTGTGGTTAGTTGCACCCACAGGGCACACGGTTTCACATGGAGCCGCTTCGCATTGCTGGCATAACATCGGCAGGAATTGCGCGCCCTGATCTGGAAACTCACGGCCATCATCATCCCAGTAGCGCTCAATTCGCATCCAATGCATTTGCTGTCCTGCATCAAATTTTTGCTTGCCAACTACAGGCAGATTATTTTCGGCATAACAAGCGACACTACAAGCATTGCAACCGCTGCAAGCATCCAGATCGATGCTCATCGCCCACTTGTATTCTTCATGCGGCTTGTCATCCACCGGATGCATATGGCGGAATTTAGACCAATTTTCTAACATATTGGATACGGACACTTTTTAAACCTCCCCCGAAAGTTCAACTTCATCAGTCGATGCGCGTACAGCAATCTTCACGCCCGCCTGGCTTCCCCCTACCGCACCTTCATCTTTAACGATAAACACGCGCTTGCCAGTTTTACTGATCTTCACACGTGTCTCGTTAAGCGCCAACTCACCCGTTTCTTTATCTACAACTTGATCAAGTATGCCAAACGCATTGGCCCCGACACCTTTTGCCCAGCGACCCAATGCCACGTGCCCATACCCTAGCGGAACTGAAACTGCATCGGGATGGATACCGGGGAACAAATACGCTTGCGCTTTGATCGATCCGCTGCGAGAAGTTACTTCGACAATGTCGCCCTCAACGATGCCTAACTTGGCGGCGGTCTTAGGATGCAACTCTACCCACGAATCCCATACGATTGTTGTCAGAGGATCTGGAGATTCTTGCAGCCAAGGCTGATTTGCATTACGACCATCACGCATGCTTGCCGTTACCTGAGGAATCAAATGCAACGGATAAGCACTGTCTTCCTCTGCAGGAGGTGGCAACACTAATCCGGCAGCTGATGATTTTGCGGACAGACTGTTGGCAGCTGAAGTGAAATGAACCATTCCCGTGCTTAGTGCTGCAGTCCAGAAAGTATCATCATCTTCCCCATTTCCACCAAGTGCAGATTTATTTTTTACGATTGCACTTCGCAAGTACGAATAGAAATCTTCATAATCTTTGTATTCTTTTTCACGTCGCTGCTTGAGCAAGCTCAGCAAAATATCGCCCATGCCGCGGGTGTTTGGATGCAATTTTTCCATCAACGGTTGTGTAATATTGAGCTGCGATGCTTCGCCCATATATTCCGGTACCGAAGTACCCCAATCTTCCAATGCAGAATCAAGCGGCAGTACAAGATCTGCCTCTAGTGCAGTTTCGTCCAAAAAGTTCGCAAATACGACTTTAAAGGGCACCTTGCTCAGGTTCTCTTTGAATTTAAGTGCGGATGGCGCTGTGAATACCGGATTCGCACCTAAACTAAACAACACTTTTACTTTACCGTTTGTCATGCTGTCGTTTAAAGCTTGCACAGCTGATCGGTTACCCGTACTGACTGTTACTTGCGGAAACGGCACACTCGCCGGCGCTTCTATCGTCTTGCCGACATTTCCCAGAACACGGTTAAGCAAAGCGATCGCTGCGGCATTTTGTGAACCATGCGCGTACCCTTCGGCTGCTGAACCCGCTATTACCAAACTCGGGCTTCGCTCTTTAAGGAGTGCAGCCAGTTTTGTGACCTGCTCACCCGATACACCGGTATCTTTTGTCACTCGCTCTGCATCATAAGACTTGCTAACTGCAGCGATGTCTGCCGGCAATGCCAATCCTGCAGAACCCAGCGCATTAACAACACCTAGCGCAAAAATACCTTCAGTTCCCGGGCGAATCGGAATCCAGCGGTCCGCGTTAGCACCAGTCAACGTCATCTTGGATTCAATTTGCACCAACACACCGCGGCCATTTTCATTCGCTTTGCGGAATTTAGCGTATTGCTGCGCGAAGTGAACCGGTGAAACCCATGCGCCCAAAAAGTCCGCGCCAAAGGAAACGATTACTTTTGCTTTATCTATGCGCAAACGCGGCATTTCCACGCCATAAGCTTTTTTGTTTGCAGCGCGAACTACGGATGGTGAAACAGCCTCGTATGAGTAGTGATTTTTTGTGCCCAGCGCTTCCAGGTAATTATTAAGCAACACTTTGACATGTCCGCTAACTCCACCGGTCAGGAATGCGATTTCTTCACCCTTAACTCCGGCGAGCTTTTCATTGATCAAGCCCAGTGCCTTGTCCCAAGCAATGGCTTCACCTTTGTCTCCGTTGCGTAACAACGGCTCGCGCACTCGGTCAGGATTGTAATGCGCTTGCACACCGGCTTGTCCCAAGCCGCACATTTTTCCGTGATTAAGGTCTGAACTGGCATTCCCTTCCAATTTCAGTACACGTCCTTCTCGGAGTCGCCCCGTAATATTGCAGCCCGCATCGCATTGAGCGCAGGTGGAATTAAAATAAACCGATATACCAGGTATCGCGTATTCGGGGAGTTCAACATAAGAGACAACCGTCTCTACGCCGTCTTGAATAGAAGTGTTACCGCAAGCGCTCAAAGCCACTGCGGTTCCGCCCCAACCCAACACTTTCAGAAAATCTCGTCGATTAAAGCTGTTTTCAATCATCACTAAACCCTCATTGAAATCTTGATATGTGAACTCGCGATATTCACGGGCCGATTATTTGTGGCACTGCCAGCAATCATTCGGGCCATGTGTCGTCTTGGTTCCTGCACCATCCACTAGATGATCTTTCTCGTGGCAACTCACGCACCATCCCATGCTCAGTGGTTTTTGACGACGTGCAACGGTCATGGTTTTAACATCTCCATGACAATAACCACACGCCTCTTGTACTGGCTTGCCTTGTGCAAAGACAAATCTTTGAATATGGCGTTCGTGATTGAAACGTACGAAGTCAGGCAAGTCATGGACTTTTTTCCAAGGTATAGGCTTTTTGGCTTCCCAGTATTCAAACAATTTCTGGATGCGCGGTGTATCTCTTACAGAGGGAAGATTCTGATGGCAACCGATACATTTACGTAACGTTGGTATACCAGATACCATGCTGCGACGTGCATAGGTATGGCAATACATACAGTTGATTTCCATACCGCCTTTTGCCGGGACTGACGGGTCGGCCGCATCAGCCGGATCACGATTCCCCGCATGACGATTGTGCGGAAATTCGATTGGTTGCTCTACAACCGGTCCCAAATCATCCGCAGTAACAATAGTGGACGACGCATCAGCCGCATGACTAGCGGTATTTGCGAAAAGTCCAAACAGCAATATAAACAAGCTTAAGAAACGATGCATCGTATGTAGCTCCCCCAACAAACAATTTAGACTGCCGACAAGATTGCTGCCAGCATTGCATTACTTCGGGTATAACGGATTTAATGGTTGCGGTAAAATTGCCAGTTTTTATTTTTATTAATTATTTTTATTTTTTCTCTAGCTCAAAACCGGCCAGAGTGACAACTCAGGCCGAATAATGTCTATGTTAAAAAGTAATGTCAACACCACTTTATCTTTCAGTAAAATTATTTCCCGTAAAACACAAACAAGTCAAAGTATTACAGAAATCACTAATATAACTATTTCAAATTTTAGTTATTTAGTAGGTTAATAATGCCATATTGTTATTCACCTCTTACCGTCTATGCTCAACTTCTTGATACCC
>CAIWKC010000269.1 GCA_903913145.1 uncultured Gallionellaceae bacterium
GATCTCGGGCTGACAGTGGAGGGATTGTACACACACTTTGCCGATGCATGGCGCAACGACGAGCTGACCAAGAAGCATCTATCGGCGGCTATGTCGAAGTTTCCGTCCCGTAAAACGGCTAACCTAACGTTCGAGCGGGACTGCCGCGAAGCAGCCCGCGTCAGTCCCTCAACTTAACGTTACCCCTCATTAAATGCGCCGCGCTCTTATTGCAGTTATTGTTTTTTTCCTCAGCATTTCAGGAGCCGTAAACGCTGCTGAGAGCATTTGTTTTGGCACGGTATCCAACGGGCGGCTTGAGAACGGTGTCAAGTTGCCGACTAAAGGAAAGAATTTCACGGCATACAGTTCGTTGGGTGTCACGCTTGGCCGTACCTATGTTCATTCCAAAGTTGCAGAAATTGTCTTGGCTGCTTACAGTGCTTTGGAAAATTCGGCCACAGGGAAAGTGTTCGTTTACGGCGAAACAGGCTGGGCTTCTGGTGGAAGAATCAGGCCGCATAGAACACACAAAAATGGATTGTCCGTTGATTTTTTTGTTCCGGTTGTCGATGCTACGGGTCATTCCGTTCCCCTACCAACTGGCGTAGGTAACAAATTCGGATACGGCATCGATTTTGATGAGAATGCCAAGTTCGAGGGTTACACCATCGATTTTGAAGCAATCGCGGAGCATCTCTACCAATTGGATATTGCGGCTAAAGCGCGTGGAGCGGGCATTGCTCTTGTCATTTTTGATCCACCATACTTGCCAAGACTTTTCGCTACAAAACGTGGGGAATATTTGAAATCCAACATCAACTTCATGAAGGGTAAAGCGTGGATTCGCCATGACCAGCATTACCATGTCGATTATACTGTCCCTTGTAAACCAAATGAGGGCTAACCTAACGTTCGAGCGGGACTGCCGCGAAGCAGCCCGCGTCAGCCCCTCAACTTAACGTTAGAGGTATCTATGAGGTTACTTACAGTTTTACTTCTTTTGTTTTCAGGTATCGCATCCGCAGCCACGCCGGAAGCGCCGTTGTCTTGCGTCAAAAGCGACCAATCATTTAAAGCTTTCCTCTCTCGGTTCACAGATGACATTGCGTTTCAACGCTCCAGGCTTGTCCTTCCGTTAGTATCACGATTCGGCGACTATGAAATGGGGTTACAAAAAGTCGAATTATTGAGTCGCCCAAATATCGAGAAGCTCAAAGACCTTCTCATATATTCGCGTGCTGAACTCAAAAAACTTAACCTCGCGCAGTCCGTTCTCTTGCTTCAGAAAGACCGTTATGCTGAGATGTATCAAGCCAACGCCGGTGAAGCTGACGACACTCGCTTGCTTTACAAATTTCGTAATGTCAGCGGTTGCTGGTTCCTTGAGGAAACCCATGACCGATCCCTCTAACCCTACGCTCAAGCGGGACTGCGCGAATAAACCCTCGCGCAGTCCCTTAGCTCCACGTTAGGCTCCTCCCGCCCGATTCGTCAAATGACTTGCCATATATATTATCGTATGTATAATTTGAACTATGAAATTTACGTGGCGGGAATCTAAGCGCAAGACCAACCTGAAGAAACACGGCTTTGATTTTGCCCAGTCCGAACAGGTATTCAACGGCCCGACAATCACGATAGAAGATTCCCGCGATTACTACGGCGAACAACGTTTCAATACCACCGGATTTTTAGGAACCACCATCGTGACGATTAGCCATACCGAAACAGAAGATCAAATCCACGTTATTTCCATGCGAAAGGCAGAATCCCATGAAATCGACACCCTCTCACACTACCTCTAAGCCACCTCGCTTGCGGGTGGGGCTGAAAGATGTCAGCCGCGAGGAATTTTCAACGGCGTTAAATACCCAACTTGGCAAGCAGCGTGTCTCGATCATGCTGGACGGTTCAGTCATCGCGTTCTTTAAAGCCAAGGCCGGAGAGCGCGGATACCAGACCCTCATCAATCAGGCACTTCACCAAGCCATGACGGGCGAACAGATTGAATCCACGCTGCGCCGAGTGATCCGCGAAGAACTGCATCCGGTGTAATTCTTCGTAGTGAAAAGTCTAACCTTTCATTCGAGAGGGACTGGCTACGCCAGCCCCTCAATTTAACGTGATGCCGCTTCAGGAGATTTATGAGTATCGTCACAGTTCGTCAAGCCATCCTGTCCGACCTTGAGGCACTCGTGCCGCTCTTTGATGGTTACCGTCAGTTCTACGGTCACCCAAGCGATGTTCGCGCCGCAAGAGATTTTTTGTTGGCTCGCTTCAATCATGGCGAGTCAGCCTTGTTCATTGCGCACGAAGGCAAAACACCTATCGGTTTCACCCAGCTTTATCCGAGCTTTTCATCGGTATCGCTCGCCAGAATATTCGTACTCAATGACCTCTTTGTTCATGAGCACGCCCGCAGAAAAGGAGTGGCCTTAAAACTTATGTCCGCCGCCGTTGAGTTTGCAAGCGCATTAGGCTCTGTTCGCGTTTCGCTCTCAACTGCAACGACCAATGAAGCAGCCCAAGCTTTTTATCAATCTGCTGGTTGGAAGCGTGATGAACAGTTTTTTGTATATCATTTTGCAATCGCGGCATAACCTAACGTTCGAGTGGGACTGCCGCGAAGCAGCCCACGTCAGCCCCTCAACTTTACGTTATAAGCCATCATCCGCTTGCAGCACATAGTAAACCGGTTTATCATTATCTCCTGTCAAACAACAGCAGGAGAGGAACATGTGGAGCAAAACTTACAGCAAAAAAGTACAAGGATTGAAAGCAGAACAAGTATGGAAGGTATGGACAGATTTAAATCAATGGCATACATGGCAAAGTGACATCGAATACGCAAAATTAGAGGGCGAGTTCAAGGTCGGCAATACCTTTTTGCTCAAGCCCAAGGGCGGCCCGAAAGTCAATATTGAGATTATAAAGGTACAGCAAAATAAGCAGTTTACGGACTTGACGCGCTTCCCCGGTGCGAGGATGTATGGATCCCATGAGTTCGTTATCCACGGCGATGAATTGGAGATAAAGACAACCATGAGTATCGAAGGTCCTCTATCCTTTGTGTGGAGAAAAATCGTCGCAGAAGATGTTGCGAATGGAATGATGGAGCAAACGGAAAATCTGATCGAAAAAGCAAAAAGTGTCTGATTCTTCACCATTCAAGCATTCCAAGGCAGATGACAGCGCAGGGTTTCTGCTTTGGAAAATCACTGCCTTGTGGCAGAGAAGATTATCGGAAGTGCTGGGCGAATTCGGAATCACACAAACTCAGTATGCGATATTGGCTTCACTAAGATGGTTTGAGGAACAGGGAGAACCAACAACTCAGGCTCATGTTGTGGAACATTCAAAAATAGACAAAATGACTCTTTCAAAGGCGGTTAGAAAACTTGAAGAAGATGATCTTGTATTAAGGGAGCAATCATCAACAGATAGCAGAGCAATCAATGTTAGGTTCACTGTCAAAGGGAAAAGGGTGATTCAAAAAGCCGTTGTAGCTATCGAGAGAGCCGATGACGATTTCTTTTCTGGCTTAACGGAACGGCAGTTAGAGACATATAAATCTCTGACAATCTCGGTTATTTTCAGCAATGGCTTATAACCCTACGCTCAAGCGGGGCTGCGCGAATAAACCCTCGCGCAGCCCCTTAGCTCCACGTTTGACCTCAAATAAGGATCATAGAATGTCTGCTGAAAGTGAATTTGAAAAA
>CAIWKC010000270.1 GCA_903913145.1 uncultured Gallionellaceae bacterium
ATAAAATAAGTTACGAAGAGGCCTTAAAGAACGCGGACTCTCTAAACGATCTGCGTCTGAATATCAAACTCAATAGCACACATTCAAAAGATACCGACGTTATGTCCGGTATTGGGGATTTGAAGCTGAATTAACCGAGACTTTCAAATAGACCGAAAATCCCGTCATTCCCGCGCAGGCGGGAATCCCGTAGATAAAAAGTTCTGTAAAGCAGTTCAAAATTAAGGTGTTGTTCGCTGCGCGGACTATCAATTTAGCTGGATTCCCGCCTGCGCGCACTGCTGTCCGGAATAAATTCATGCGAACAACCCTCCCTGCCGGGCAGCCTGTTCTGGCATAGTATCTTTTCGCCGCCGGTATCGCTCGGCCTCGACAGCCGGGCGTTGAAATAAAGTGGCGCGCACCTCAGCCAGCAATATCCACAAGCTTCCGGTGTAGCTCTGCGTCTTACGATATAAAGCCAACAACAAATAAGTGATCAGTGCGGTGAGTATCTGGATGCGCACTGCATTCTCGGTACGTCCCAAGAAACTTTTGATCTTCAAGTGTTGCTTGATCCATTTAAAGAATAGCTCGATGCCCCAACGATCCTTGTAGCGTCGTGCAATAACGGAGGCAGGGCTAACGAGGTCATTGGTCGCCAATACGATGGGGCGGTCATGCTCCGGCCTGGCAACGGTAATACGCCCTAGCGAATTCTTGTAATGGTTTTTACGTCCGCCACGAGGGTGTTTATTTGCAAAGCGCACGATCTCGTCTTTGAGCACAATGTCAGTGTCTTCTGCGGGGATGGGGCGTGTGCTTTCTACCGTCAGTGCGGCGTTGTATTTGAAGCGCATGACGAACTGGGCCTTCTGCTCGTCGATCTTGTTCCACCAGTTGTAGTCGCAGTAGCCTTTATCGAAGATATAGATCGCTTTCGGTTCGATTGTCAGCTTCCTGCCTTCGTCGATGTCGTTGACATTGGGGGCGGTGATGCTGTGTCGGACGGGAACTTCGTCATTGCCTGCGTAGAGCACATGCAGCTTGATGCCTTGGGTGTTGCGGGTACGGTTCCCGCTTGTCCAAGCGTCGAATCCCGGCCCTTTGAGGCTGATTGATGTGGAGTCCAGCAGATACAGCAACTCTTCACTATCACGGCGCAAGCTGCGCTGGGTTTGCGACATCAATAACTTGGCTGTTTCAGCAAAGACTTCCGTCTTGCGACGACCGTTTGCATCTGCCAGTGTCGAACGTCTGATGGGCGCTGTCCCCAAGTGATAGTGTTGTGTGCACTGGCTGTTGAACCCAGTTTCCAGTACCCGCAAACTACTCGCGCCGGAAAGCTGAGCGTAAACCATTGCCAGCAACTGATCCCAGCAAGCAAAACCCTTGCTGTTCTTGTCTGCTTGGTGGGTTTGAACGACCCGGTCAAATGCGCCTCGCGGAAGTGCTTTCATAATTTGGTGAAATCGGCTTATCCTATACATGTTGCAGTCTCGGTTGTTGAGTTGGCGCTCTGGGTTTTATCCCATTCATCCTTGCACTGCAACACTCTTAACTGGCTACTTAAATTTATTCCGGACAGCAGTGCGCCTGCGCGGGAATGACGGGTCTAATGAAAAGTACGGGGGTGAATTTCGATACGCCCTTTCTCCTCGGAGGGAAGGACCGGGGATGAGGGACGAGCCTTACATACCCTTCAACCTACAACTAAAGATATCGATTTCGGCGAATGTCACGCATCACTTCCGATTCCCGCCCACCACCATTTTATACTCAAACAAGCGGCATTCGATTGCGCCATTAAATAGCGGCGTGCGCTTTGAAACGGAAAGCCGTATAAACTTCGGCATGCGCAAATCCGACGTAAACAAATAAGCGTTCCAGCCGCCAAATTTTTTCTTCAACGCATCACCGATTTGCGGGTACAGCAATTCCAATTCAGCGATATCACCCATGCGTTCCCCATACGGCAGGTTAGCCACCAACACGCCATGATCTGCGGGCGCGGCTATTTCAATCACATTGGCTTGCTTGAGTGTTACCGCTTCCAATAACCCGGCGTTCTCCAGATTAATGTGCGCAGTCTTCAATTCATCGCCATACAGATCGCTACCAAAGATAGGCAACGGTTTGACAGGCTTCTGTGCAGCGATTGCCTGCGTGCGAATCTCCTGCCATTTTTGCGCATTAAAGTTTTTCATTTTCTCAAACGCAAAGTGACGCGAAATGCCGGGCGCGATGTTCAATGACATTTGCACAGCTTCAATCAAAAATGTACCGCTGCCGCACATCGGGTCCAGCAAAGGCGTGTCGGGTTTCCAACCGGTGAGTTGCAAAATTCCCGCCGCCAAATTCTCGCGTAAAGGGGCGATGTTGGTGTATTGACGCACACCGCGTTTGAACAAAGCATCACCGGAGGTATCCAGATACAACGTAAAGCGCTCCTCCTCGAGAAAAGCGTGAATACGCATATCCGGCTCATGTGTATTCACACTGGGGCGTTCATTACAAAGCTGGCGAAATTTGTCGCAAATGGCATCTTTAATTTTTAGTGTGGCAAAATCAAGACTCTTCAACGGACACCTGATCGCTGCCATGTTGACACGAATAGTGTGCGACACATTGAACCATTCACCCCAAGGCAGCTTGAATGCAGTGTCGTAAATATCTTGCTCGTTACGATAGGTAGTGGTCGCCACTCGCCACAACACCCGACTTGCAGTACGGCTATGCAGATTGACGCGATAGCATAACGTCCAATCGCCGGCGAAATGCACTCCGCCATCAGTAGCCTTGATTCCTGACGCGCCTAATTCAGTCAGTTCATTGCAAAGCGGGGTTTCAAGACCGCGCGGACAGGGAGAAAAAAATTGTTCACTCATAGCGGCTTCACCGTGACGAGAATGACAATCGCCACCAACATTAACACAGGCACTTCATTGAAGAAGCGGAACCAGACATGGCTGCGTGTATTACGCGCCTGCTCGAATTCCCTGAGTAATTTACCGCAATAAAAATGATAGCCAATGAGAAACACCACCAGCGTCAATTTGATGTGCAACCACACCCCTGAGAAACCATATCCCAACCACAGCCAATTACAGAAAAACAACGCTACACCGCCGATAGGCTTAACGAAGCGATAAAGTTTGCGCGACATCAGCATCAGACTTGCGCACTCTTCTTCACCCGTCGCCATCGCCAGATTTACAAATAGACGCGGCAGATAAAATAATCCGGCAAACCAACTGGTGACGAAGATGATATGAAAAGCTTTGATCCAGAGCATGAGATTTCCTGTGGTCTTGGTGTG
>CAIWKC010000271.1 GCA_903913145.1 uncultured Gallionellaceae bacterium
AAACAGCGGGTGCTGGCTTTGGGCGCGAGTAAGTTTTACTGTGCAGTGTTTGCCGATAAGGAAAATGGCAAGGAAAAGCCTATTCGTGCCGACTTCGCCGGAACGACCTTGCCTAATCGTTTTGTGTTCGGTTTTGGAATGGATATTCACGGTTCTTGGCGAAATCTGCCAGCTATATATGCGGTTAAAGAATAGGCTACAGCATATGTATTTTGAAACTTTTTTAGGTTAGACATGTTAGCAATAATTGGGGGCACCGGCCTCGATCAACTCGGTAATCTTAAAATCACGCATCGTCAAGTGATCCGTACTCCTTTTGGTGAACCTTCGGGAGCATTGACTTTCGGCACGATCAATCAACACGAAGTCATGTTTCTGGCGCGTCATGGCTACGGTCATACCATCCCCCCGCACGAAGTGAATTATCGCGCCAATCTGTGGGCATTATACGAACAGGGCGCCAAGCGAGTTATTGCAGTTGCTTCGGTAGGCGGCATCCGTGCGGATTTGACCCCGGGGGAAATCGTTATTCCTGATCAGATTCTCGATTACACCTATGGACGGCCGTTCACTTTTTTTGACGGGCGCGAACGACCTGTCATCCACATTGACTTTACGCTGCCATATTCACCCATGCTGAGAAAACATATTCTCACTGCAGCAGAAAAGGCAAATGTGAAATGTATCGATGGAGGCGTATATGCAACAACTCAGGGGCCTCGTTTGGAAACCAAAGCCGAAATTAATCGTCTGGAACGGGACGGTGCCGACATGGTAGGAATGACCGGAATGCCTGAAGCTGCGCTTGCGAAAGAGTTGGGATTGAGCTATGCCGCTATTGCCGTGGTGGTAAATTATGCGGCGGGTCGCGGTGATAGCCGGGATGGCATTCATCTTGACTCGATTAGTAAAATAGCCGAACCGGCGATGGCCAAAGTTAGAAACATTTTGGGATTGGTAGTAGAGTCGGACGAAAAATAAATTCAACGTTTATGCAACCAGAATTTTGTTCAGGGGAAAGTAATGGCGGTTAAAAAAATACTGCGTATGGGTGATGCGCAATTATTGCGTCAAGCGGTAGAAGTGACTAATTTTGATGGCGAAGAATTAAAAGAACTATTGGCTGATATGCGTGACACCATGCAGGCTTTGGACGGAGTCGGGTTGGCGGCACCGCAAATTGGAATTAATCTGCGTATTGTGATTTTTGGCGTCGAGAGTAACCCCCGCTATCCGGATGCAGAACCTGTACCCGAAACCGTGCTGATCAACCCTGTTATTACTCCGTTATCGCAAACGAAGGAAGACGGATGGGAAGGTTGTCTCAGCGTACCTGGCATGCGAGGATTGGTGCCACGTTTTACTCGGTTGCGTTATCAGGGAAGGGATGAGTCTGGCGCTTTGATTGATCGGACGGCGAGCGGTTTTCATGCGCGAGTGGTGCAACACGAATGCGACCATCTTGATGGAATTCTTTATCCCATGCGTATTGTGGATATGCGTCATTTCGGTTTTAGCAGTGAGCTGTTTCCGGATTCCGACGTGCAGGATGAATAATGAGAGGCATTGACGCGCACGAGTCTCACGTGAAACGCAATTTGATATTTTCATTTGCGGCACTGACACTGGTATGGTTGATAGGTACCTTTGGCTATCGCATTCTTGGCGGCCCGCACTATTCCTGGATGGATTGTTTTTATATGACGTTCATCACCATTGCCACCATTGGCTATGGCGAAGTTGTTGATGTCACGCGATATGAGTACGGACGGTTGTTTACAGTATTTATCGGAATTTCCGGTATCGGGGTATTGGGTTATGTACTTTCGACAGTGACAGCGTTTATGCTGGAAAGTGATCTTAACGAATTCAGGCGGAGAAAGAAAATGATACAGCGAATAGCACAGTTAAAAAATCATTATATTGTTTGCGGTATTGGCTTGGTAGGCAGTAATGTGGCGCATGAGCTTATTTCGACCGGACGCACTTGTGTTGTTGTCGACTCTGAAATGGAAACGATTCAGCGATATTTGGACAGCCATCCAGGGCAATTATATTTGCTGGGAGATGCAACTGATAATGATGTTTTATTGGCTGCCGGCGTGATGCGCGCCCGCGGTGTATTTGCGGTAGCACATGATGATAGCCAGAATCTGGTGATCAGTTTAAGTGCCAAACAACTCAATGCTAATTTACGCGTAGTAGCGCGATGTCATGATATGAAGAATGTTGAGAAAACTCGCCGCGCCGGCGCTGATGAAATTGTCTCGCCAGATTATACCGGTGGATTACGCATCGTCTCTGCAATGGTCAGACCTAACGTGGTATCGTTTCTGGATGACATGGTTAAATCGGATGAAAGCGTGCGTATGGAAGAGATCATCATTCCGGCGGCATTATCTGAAAAACCCTTGGCTGTTCTATATCACGGCAACAAAGATTGTCTGGTATTGGCGATACGTAATAGTGTGAATGGCTGGCTATTCAATCCGCCTTCTCAACATATCGTACAAGGCGGTGATGTTCTGATGGTAATGACCGGGCCGGATGGGAGAGCAAGATTAGAACAGTTGATGCAGGGTGCCGGGTGAAACGGCCTTGCATGATTGTTTTTAGAGGTTCTCGGATGACTCAAGCAATTGGGTGAATTGTTTTGCTATAGCAGCGGAGCTGAATTTATTTTCTACCCAGTTGCGCCCATTTTCACTAAAACCTCTGCGTATTTGATCATCGCCGGCTATATCTATTATGGCTTGGCGCCAAGCGACCACATCTCCTGAAGTTATTAATTTACCGGTGATATCGGGTAAAAATGTTTCCGGTAGCCCGCCATTGTTGCTGCATAAAACTGGAACACCCATAGCTTGAGCTTCTATTGAGACTCTTCCAAAAGTTTCTCTGCCGATAGTTGGAACAGCGAGTATATCCATTGCGGAATAATACGGGCGCACATCATTGGACCAAGTGTGCCAGATATGGCGATTTGCGTATCCCCCATTTTGTATCTTGGCATTGAGGTCAACTACTGCAAGTCCGTCTCCCACCCAGATTGCTTTAAGTTGCGGCATCAGCGCCATTGCCTGATTAATCGCGTCGCACAAAGGGAGCATACCTTTGTCAGGATGCATCGCACCGACAAATCCGACAACGATGTCATCGTCCGCATAGCCAAAGTGCTCACGGCTAGACTGGCGCAAACGCGCATCGGGTTTGAAATATTCAAGATCAAGAGGATTGTAGAGAATCTGAACCCGTTTCGGTTCAATGCCGCGCGCTATAAAATTGTCGCGCATGAAGTTGGAAATGACGATGAAACGGTGAGCCAAGCGCGGAATGAAATAGTGAGTGGCAGGTTTAAGCGGGTAATCCATGTGCTTAAAAAGAGCCAACTTAACACCTCGCAATCGGGCAATAATGGCTAAGGGCCAATACTCCTTGCTGAAACTCCCCACGATCCAGTCGGGCTTAAATTTGCCACAGGCACGCCAAACTGAAGACGTTCCGCGCGGGTCAAATGCATTTCGAAATACGCCATCAAAGAGTTGCACTCCGGTGTTTAACAGGGCGTTCTGGATAGGTGTGTTCGGACGCACAACTGCAGCTACTTCGTGCCCTTCCGCGAGCATTGCTTTAGCCAGAGTGACAAAGTGACTTTCAGTGCCCCCACCGCCATTATGAGTGCCAACGAAGAGTAATCTCATCCGCGTTTATCCTCGTAACCACTCATGAGCTTTAAAATAAAAAGATGTAGTAAATTACTACCGCTTACCAGGATACGGCGGAAGAGGAACGGGTTATCTCCTACTCGTGCGCGACCACGCTGAGTCGTCGTCGCGGCTTCAAATCCTGCATCCTTGACAGCGCTTGTAACGCGCTCGTCCAAATCTCCGTAGGGATAGCAAAATTGAGTGACTGCGCTACCTGTTAATTTTTCCAAATCAGATTTACTACCCGCTATCTCATTTTGCAATTCCGTATCCGTGCAATTTGTCAGGCGCGGGTGGGTGCGTGAATGCGCTCCAACCTCCATGCCTGCTTTATGCCAGGAGCGAATCTGATCTTGATTCATCAGCGACTTGCGCACATTTAATGATGCAGCATCCCAATCATTATATTGCCCGATACGTTGACTGATGAAATAGCATGTCGCACTAAAACCATTCTTTTGTAAAATCGGTAAGGCATTTTCAAGTGTATCGACATACCCGTCATCAAATGTAATGACCGCCACTCGCCCCATTTTTTCACCCCGTAAATAAGGCATCGCTGCGGACATTGAAAGCCCCTGATATCCCAGGAGACGCAACATAAACATCTGCCGCGCAAAGGCACCTTTGCGCACATATAGATTGCGTAATCGTGCTCCCTGCGCAGGCACACCGATGTTGTGATACATGAGGATGGGGATAATGGGCATAGCTTTACTTTTTCGGGTTTTGTTTCTTTGCTTTTTCGCGCACCCACTCTACAGGCAATGCCCGACACTACTGGTAGGCCAGCCTTCCGCTGGCTTCATCCTCGTCACGCCAAACGCGGAACAGCACTTAATTCAATGAGATAAAACAACCGTAACAACGTGCCTTGCCCTTGGCTGCCTGCTGCAAGACTTCGGTTAAAAATTCGGCTCCGGGCTCGTCGTCACGCAGTGTCAGTAAAGCTGAGGTATCGAGCAAATAGCGTTTCATTCTTTCGCCAACTCTTCACGTAGGGTGGCAAGCAGTCGGCCGGTCGAATCATCTTTACCTTGCCCACGACAAGCCTCTACCGGGTTGGCACGAACGGGTACCACACGAATAGTGCCATTGTCTAATACCCATTCAAGATGTTCAGCCGGACTTAAATGAAACTGGCGACGTATAGCTACCGGGATGACGGTTTGTCTGCGCTCAGTAATTGTGCTTCTAATGGTTACCTTCTATGTGAATTACTAATCTACAAAGATTGTAATTCACATTGTGTTTGGTCGCAACACGCACGTTATTTAAACAGTCAAATAATGCAGAAAAAAATGGGTGTGAGAGCACATCCCGCGCTCCGACTTTGAGGGGAAACCAGGGTCTGTCCCCGGTAATAATGAAATCACCTTTTGGCTGAATTCCAAAAGCAGCAAGTCAAAAAAAATTCATTAAGATGGCTTGGATTGAAACTTCTTTAAGATGTTTAAATATTGCTGAATTTTTCCAAATTGACTAAATTAACGAATTAAAATGTATGCGGTTCACATAACTCAAAATTAACAACCAAATTATTATGAACATGATATTTGTCTCCTGCAACTGCCAAGAAAATATGAAACTTGGTATCATTTTCCTAAGAGCAACTGGGGTGCCAAAATTCAGTTTTAGCGCAATGCATAAAGTGCTTTGTGGGCTTTCAACAGCTTGTTCGGAGACTTCATGTTATTCGACTCTCCTCAGCTTTCTTTTGAATGGTGATACTGAAGTAGCCTAATTATTCGCACAGAATATTTTGAAGAAACACCGGAGAGCGACAAACGATTTGAACTGCAGTCCGCATCTTTAATACCAAGCAAAAACGAACTAAATTAAACCAAAAAGCCCAAATCTGTAATGCTGTAATTTCCAATATTAGGTAATACGGTCGACATATCAGTCGCTGAGACACCAAACCATTTTGCGAGTGTGGCAGCGTATTGGTCAACTGAAATAGTGGGTAGGAGTCTTCCTTGTCCTACATCGTTCGGCCCGTTGTTAGCGAGGACAGGAGGTGTGCCAACATAGGACTGACCGACAACACTACCACCCATAACGAAATGATGACTGCCCCAACCGTGGTCTGATCCATCATTGTTGCTGACAAGAGTTCGTCCGAAATCAGAAGCGGTAAATGTGGTTACTTGGTTTGCTACGCCCAAATCAACTGTTGCCTGATAGAACGCGGAAAGCGCTGTACCCACTGTCGTCATCAAACCCGGATGAACTGTAAGTAAATTGTCGTGAGTGTCAAAGCCACTTAAAGACACAAAAAATACTTGGCGAGTGGTACCCAACGTGCTGCTTGCTGCAATCATTTTCGCAACTATTTTGAGCTGGTCGGCCAAGGTGTTGCCTGTTGGGAAAAAAGTTGTCAACGAGACGTTGGCAAGCGCGGATGTCACCTCTGAATTTGCAGTTATCGAGCGATTGTTGACACGTGTGTATTCATTTTCAAATAATTGAGAGCTTGGTGCAGTCATCAAATTTTGTAGCACGGTCGAGCAGGCAGAAGAACCAAACAACTTTGGAGTGGTGCCAGTTAATCCGGTTACTGGAATCGATCCAGAGGTTGATAACTGATATTGCTGCACCGTTTTACCAGACAAATATACTGCATTCCCGGAAACACTGAGGCACGTAAAAGTAGCATTTCCGTTGCCCGAAACTAATAAGTCACCCATGCGCCCACCCCAACCTGAAGCAGCGCCTTGTGGTTGGGACGACTGCCAAAATGATTGCTGATCAATATGTGAAAAAAGCTTAGGCGGCAAGGGCACAGATTTAGCGCTGTACTGCGCCTTGGTGGTTGGTTCTATCAATGTGCCTACATTGAGCAATACAGACATTTTACCTGCATTGAAAATGGGCAATAAAGTATCCAGTCCCGGTGCTAAGGCATATTGCTGAGCGTTGGGCAATGGTGTAACCGGGTTAAGTACCAATGGCGTGAGTGACGCACTACTAATGGCCAGATTGCTGCGAAAGGTTTGCTGAAGGTTATAACTGGCGAGGTCGAATGGTATCAGCGTATTTGCATAATCATTTCCACCGTATAAGAATACACAAACTAATGCTTTATATCCCGCTGAAGTGGCCGCTGCGGCCTCTCCCATTGAGGCTAACGTAAGCGCCCAAGGCGTGGCACTGACAGCAATAGAAAGTGCAGCACTGCGTTTTAAAAATTCACGGCGCGACGCATTATCGGGATTGATGTTACGGAAATAACTCATTCGTCTGCCTTTATCTTTGCACGATATATTCGGGTGAAGCCAGCACTAATGTGAGTGCTGCATGAATACGATTTAACTGACCAGCTGAGGTACTTATGGAGATCGTATCTATCGCTGCCTGTAGGGTACTTAAGGTGGCAGCAGATAATTGGCTACCGGCAAGCACTTGATTGATCTCGTAGAGCAACGCGGCAGAGTCCCCAACAAGCGCAAGAAGACTACTGTAATCAGCTGTCAGATCACCCACGCTCGACCCGACAATCGCTCTTTGCATAAAATTGATATAACCAGCAACTGAAGTTTCATCCGTAATCTGAAATTCGGGCCCGGTGAGACCCTGTGCTGAAATACTCGTATTGGGCGGAACATACCCTGGTTGGAAGAAGTTGAAAACAGAACCCGAGCGCATGGGGCTTTGGCCTAGCCGCGAAGCCGGATCAGAAAGATCGCCAATTGCCCAAGCCCCCGAAGGTGAATTTGCCGAATAAGCGCGTGCCCAATTAGTAAAACGCACAACGGGTTCGCGCAGCTTCCCAAAACTTGATCCTGAACCCACTTTGCTGTCACGGGCTTCGGTATCCAACAAAATAGCTTTGATCACAGCCTGCATATCTCCGCGAACTCCGGAGCCATTATTGCTGAACACGCTAGATATTCGCTGAATATACCCCGGGCTTGGGTTGCTGGTCACCAATCGCTGAATTAATTGTTTACTGATGAAAGTGGGCACATTTGGATGGTTAAACAATGTATCGAGTGCAATCGTCAATCCATTCAGCGCGCTTGTTCCCGTAGGAATGGTGACGCCCAAAAAAGTTTTGCTACCCGTTTCATAATTGCTAGATACTGAAATCATCGGCCTCTGCATATAATCGGGCGGGGGATTAGGGATGGGTAAACCGGTTGTATCAATATTCCAACCCGTAAATACACGGGCAAGCCCGCTGACATCTGCCTGTAAGTAAGTTTCGATGGCAACGCCATTGCCATCATGTTTAACACTGCCATCTGTGTTGAGTTGCAATAGGCCAATTGTGAAAAGCTGCATCAGCTCTCTGGCATAATTTTCATCCGGCTCGCTTCCTGTTGTCGGGTTGGCTTTAACGTTACCTCGAAAGGTCAAGTAGTAGCCCATCGGCGGGCTTAGAGATATCTGCTGTAACAAATCGCGGAAATTTCCAAATGCGTTTGCTTCCAGAATATCCAAATAGGCCGCTACTGCAAACTGCCGCCATTGTGAATTCACACCCAGAACAGAGACCACCAAAATCTCAGAAAGAGCGAGCACAACTCGCTGGCGTAAAAGATCTGGTGATGAGATCAGCTTTCGCCATATCGTGTTGTCTAAACCCGCTGTGCTATTGATGTAAGTTGTATTGTTGTAGCCGTTTGCAACTAGCCAATCGTAAT
>CAIWKC010000272.1 GCA_903913145.1 uncultured Gallionellaceae bacterium
AACTGAAATCCGGGTAAACATAATTTTCGCTTTTAATTGGTCAGAAATGATCTTTAGATTTATTCTCTATGATGTGCGGAAGCCGGATAATCCTGGCCCATTTTTTTGTTATTTTGTTTTGCTTCAATTCTGCGTTTAGCCTGTTCATGACGTTTTTCGCGAATCGCTTTGCGTCTTTCCAACAACTGCTCGTTCTTTTTGGCTTCAATCTTCTTGTGTTCAGCACGAATTGTTTGCAGACGCTTAATACGAGTTTCACGATGCTGTTCAAAATGCTCGCGCAGAAAACTTTTGCGTTGTTGGATACGTTCTTCGATTCTCAGACGGCGGTTTGCTAAAAACCGGGGTTGCTGACTTAAAAAATAGGGCGCGCCCCCTTTATCTTTCGAGGCAAAAGCGTATTTTCCCGGTGTGACCTCCGAACTACCTTGCGGTGTTTTAAATACTGTCGCCCCTTCGTAAACATTATCGTATGTTCCGGCTTCGTCACCATCAGTCCTGTCACGCACAGTTGTCTCATGATCTGTTCCCCGAATGCCGATCGTTGCAGTCGGTGTAGTGATACGATATCCGGAAGCAGTATGTTTACCTATCCAGCCCGTAATAGAGCGAATAGACCCCCTGAGCAAGGACATAAAAATTTTGTCAGCCGAACTACCTTCCGCTTTGTATTCATCTATTCGAAAAACAGTATCTGGACGCACGGCAATCATCCCGGAATCATCTGTGATGAGATGTACTTCTCCGTCAACTCCGGTGTTGATGGTTTGTCCTTCGTAGATATTTTGACCTTGGATGACTGTAACCGATTTCCCGGACTGGTCTGAAACACTGGCCGTACCAGTGACCGCATCAACCGTGCCAAATTGCTCTGCTGAATAGGCTTCTGCAGAAATCGTCAAGGCTAGAACAAATAGAATCAGGTTTATCAATTGGAATCCTCTAAAATTATTGAACGCACAATTGATAAAATCGTTGACGATAAATCTAGATCACACCACACCCGCGGTAACCGGATAAATCACATAGCGGATGTTCAACTCACATTCGCGCAGCTTAGCAATTAATTCATCTGCCTGTATTTGATCTAAAACGAATTCAACCTGAATCGGTAATTCTCCGCCCAATTCAATAAAAGTTTCCGAGTGTAAATTACCATGCCGCCCAAAACCTGCAATTGACCGAAATACAGAGCCACCCGAAATCCCAATGTGTTTTGCCTGTTCCAATATCCATTCGTGCAACAAATAGCTGCCGAATCTTTGTTTTTCAGTGAGATAAAATTTGAGGTAAATGCTTTGCATAACGCCTCCTATTGTTGTATCCACTTGACGGTTTGAATGCCTAAAACTGTCATTAGTAGCGATCCGCCCAAGTGTGCTGTGATAATCGCCACACCCCAGAGGTACTGCCCGCGTATCAGCAATGTGACAGTTTCAGCGGAGAAGGTGGAAAAAGTAGTGAGACCACCCAAAAATCCGGTGATGATGAGCAAACGCCATTCCGGCGAAAGCCCGGGATGCTGCATGAAGAACGCTACGGCGAATCCCACCAGATATCCGCCAATGAGATTGGCCGACAGTGTGCCCAGCGGCAAATCAGGTAGCGCTGGATTTAGCCACAGCCCCAACCCCCAACGCAACCATGCGCCGATGGCTGCTCCTGTACCTATAGCAATAAACGCATTTAACATAGTGACTAGATTGTAGCAGGAGGAACCAATCCGCGCAGTTTGAAACAACGCCCATTGGGTGTGCCATCCAGTTCATACACATTAAATTCTCGGCATGGCGACGGACGCTGCTCGTAAATCGCACAGGAAACTTGCTTGCCAACTTCGCCGCGGAGTGCTACGCAACGCGGCGGGTGATCGTTGGTCCCTTTCATGCACAGCAAGTGCTGGTGCACTTGCTCGGTCAATTCGGCGGGAACAAAGCCTCCCGGCGTTTCGTTGGATTCACCCCAATAGAATGAAACACGAAAGTAGGCACAACAGGCGCCACAACTTAAACAGGGGTTTTCTTCACTCATAGGAAATTCTTTCATCCGCAGATTCACGCAGATTAAATTCCAAATCTAATTTTTCACGTCCAAGTTTGTCAATGACACGCTTGGATAAAATAACTGCGCAATCTGCTTAATCTGATAGAACAGCTAGCCATTCGACTAAGGTTGGCAAAAACGCCAACCAAGTCGCCGGTTATGCGGACAACCGCTTTTAAGAAACCACCTCACCCCACAGATCATGCTCATCAGAGTCGGTAATGCGTACTGTGACGAACTCGCCTACTTCCAGTTGCACACCATTGATATAGACCAAACCATCGATCTCAGGCGCATCGGCGGCACTACGCGCAACCGAACCTTCTTCATCGATATCATCAACCAGCACTTGCATGGTATTGCCAACCTTTTTAGCAAGTTTGCCTGCACTAATTTCTTCCTGCAAATACATCAATTGCGCAAGCCGATCCTCCTGCACATCGGGATCAACATGGTCTGGCAGATCATTCGCCACTGCGCCGTCGACTGGTGAATATTTAAATGCGCCAACACGGTCCAATTGAGCTTCTTCAATAAAATCCAATAACTCTTCGAACTCTTCTTCAGTCTCGCCCGGAAAGCCAACGATGAAGGTACTGCGCAAGGTGATGTCTGGGCAAATGGCTCGCCACTGTTGAATGCGCTTGAGCACATTCTCGCTGCTGGCCGGACGTTTCATCAATTTTAAAATGCGTTCATTGGCGTGCTGAAATGGAATATCGAGGTAAGGAAGAACTTTCCCTTCTGCCATCAACGGAATCACTTCATCCACACTCGGATAAGGATAGACGTAATGCAAGCGCACCCAGGCACCGAGTTCACCCATCGCTGCGGCAAGATCAGTCATGCGCGTTTTCAGCGGGCGGCCTCCCCAGAAACCTGTGCGATATTTCACATCCACGCCATAGGCGCTGGTATCTTGCGAGATCACCAGCAATTCTTTTACCCCCGCATCGACCAGATTTTGAGCTTCTTGCATGACATCGCCTACCGGACGACTGACCAAGTCACCACGCAAACTCGGGATAATGCAGAAAGTACAACGATGGTTACAACCTTCTGAAATTTTCACATAAGCAAAATGGCTGGGGGTAAGACGAATACCCTGTGCCGGCACCAGATCACTGTAAGGATCATGCAGTCGCGGCAGATGTTGGTGCACAGCCTCCATCACTTCGTCGGTGGCATGCGGGCCTGTCACTGCAAGCACTTTTGGATGCGCATTTCTGACCACATCTCCCTTCGCGCCGAGGCAGCCGGTCACGATAACCTTGCCATTCTCTTGCAACGCTTCGCCAATTGCCTCCAAGGATTCCGCTACCGCGCTGTCGATAAAGCCGCAGGTATTCACGACCACCAAATCAGCTTCTTTATAACTGCTGGAAATGATGTAACCTTCAGCTCGCATACGAGTGAGAATATGTTCGGAGTCTGTCGTTGCTTTAGGGCAACCGAGTGAAACGAAACCGATGCTCGGGGGATGTATTTTTTTCATGTCATTTCCAAATTCAATATTTTGTTCATTCCGTGATCAGCGAATTCATTAAAGCGACCGTACCTATCCCCAAAGCGATCAATACAACCTGCTGAACGGTGTCACTTAACTTGGTACGCTTGTGCAAACCGGGTATCAAATCCGCGACCGCCACGTAGATCAGACTGGCTGCAGCTAAAGCCAGTAATGACGGTGTCCAAGCCTGCATGGTTTGCAATGTCAGATAGCCCAATACGCCCCCGACAACAGTGGCAAAACTCGAGATGAGATTCATTTTGAAGGCGCGCAATTTGGAATATCCGGAATGCAGCAAGATAGCAAAATCACCTACTTCCTGCGGTATCTCATGCGCAATAATCGCAAGTGAAGTAACAATACCAAGATGGGTATCGGTCAAAAATGCTGCAGCAATGATGATGCCATCAATGAAATTGTGAAAGGTATCTCCCACGATGACCATTGCACCACTGCGACCATGGTCGTGCGCAACCTGAGCATGTGGTTCGTGTACTTCACATTCGTCATGGTGGCAATGTCGCCAGATCAGCACTTTCTCCAAAGTAAAAAATAACAGAATTCCAAATAGCACCGTGGCACTGACGGTGGTGGAATTAGGACTAAGTTTAATTGCCTCGGGCAGAATATCTAAAAAAACCGCCCCCAACAAAGCGCCAATAGCATAGCTCACCAGAATGCTGATCCAATGCGCGCGCACATTAAGCGCAAACAATGCCACGCAGAATATACTCAGTACGCCGCCGATAAAGCTGGCAGCAAAGATCCAGGCCAAAACGCTCATTTAGGAATTCAAAAATATGGGGGCGGGATTATACCTGATTACCATGCGCTACCTTGCCCCGGTAAATCTACTCCAATCCGTTAGCAAAAAGAGTTGAAAAAACACTGGCAGCTTGTTGTGGAGGGATTTGAAGAGATGTTTTCAATAAAAAAAGATGCTGCCCCCTTTAATTTGAAGCCACCAATATTGAAAGGTTGGTCTTTTGCTCTGGTTTTAGCAAATATCCACCCCTAAATTAAGCGCCACGAAATTTTCGCTGCACTTGATTTGTTGTTAATTGGAATCTAATACCCCAAAAGTATGACTATTGGTCCACTGAAAATCTGGGAGCGCGGACGTCTCGTCGGCATGGTTTTTCAAAACAATCGAAGAAATATCGGCGCTATAGTCAATCTTGTTGTAGGTTATATAAAATCCACTATATCAATATTTTCAACAGATCATGCCAGCGGCTTGAATCTATTCCAGCCAAATAAATGTGCCCATTCGTCCTGTCACATTTTCGCGCCTGTAGGAAAAGAATCGAGCAGAATCACTATAGGTACAATGTTCCGCTCCATACACTCTTGAGATACCCAGTGCGTGCAATCTGTGATGCGCCAGCAAATAGATATCCGCCATCCATTTGCCATTATTTCCCGCTAAAAATGCTTCGCTGGCTTGCGCATTTTTTGCAACGAATATATTTTTCACTTCTTCCCCGACCTCAAAAGCGCGCTGGCTAATCGCCGGACCTAGCCATGCCAGTAACTTTTGTGGCGCTATGCCCATCTCCAGTACCGTTGCTTCGATCACCCCTGCCGCCAAGCCTTTCCAACCTGCGTGCGCAGCCCCAATAACGGTTCCCGCTTCATCGCATAACAGAACAGGTAGACAATCCGCCGTCATCACAACGCACACTGCGCCACGTTGTCGCGCAACTGCAGCATCCGCCTGTTGCGCGCAATCCGCGCGATCCGCGTTGGCAACCACTATCCCATGCGCTTGCTGTAGCCAGACAGGCTCACTCGGTAAAAGCTGCGCGAGTCGTTGACGGTTATGAGCCACGGTTTGAGGCACATCGCCGACATGGTCACCGAGGTTAAAGCTGTCATAAGGGGCAACACTCTGCCCCCCGATACGGGTCGTCTGCAAAGAGCGCACATTTCGGGGAACAGGCCAATCAGGTATGAGGCAATGTTCAAGGAAGTTCATGCGCAATTTCCCTGACTTTTTTCAGTAATTGCTGCATATCATCTGGTGTGTCTACTTGCCACTCCATCCACTCGCCAGTCTCCGGATGCTCGAGGCCTAATCGTTCAGCGTGCAGCGCTTGGCGCGGAAAACCCATCAGCACTGCGCGCATCGTTGGCGGGCATTTCTGCGCGCCTTTGATATAGATATGATCACCAACCAAAGGATGGTGAAGATAGGCCATGTGGACACGAATCTGATGGGTGCGACCGGTTTCCAGTTTACAGCGCAATAATGTACATCCGGGAAAGGATTCAACTATCGAGTAATGGGTGACAGCAGGTTTTCCCCCTTCTACCACCGCCATCTTGGTTCGTTGCGAAGGATGACGGTCTATCGGTTGATCAACTCTGCCGCCGCGTTCGATGTCACCGTGCGCCAAAGCCAGATATTCCCGGCGCACGCTGCGTTCCTGCAATTGGCGCACCAGTGCGGTTTGTGCAATGAGTGTTTTCGCTACCACCAACAAGCCACTGGTATCTTTGTCGAGCCGGTGCACGATGCCCGCACGCGGCACATCACCCAATGCAAGATCATGATGTAACAAGGCATTTAGCAATGTACCCTGCCAATTGCCGCTTCCGGGATGCACCACCAGTCCGACTGGTTTATTAATGACGATGATGCTGCTGTCTTCGTAAACGATGTCTAGGGTTATATCCTCGGCCAGATAAGGTTGATCAGCAGGATTACTTTGCGGGGTGACATAAAGGTTTTCACCTCCCCAAACTTTCTGTTTGGAGGTTGCCGTAGCGCCATTCAGGGTAATTTGTCCCTGCAACACCCATTCTTGCAGACGGCTGCGTGAATACTCGGGCATCAGTTTCGCAAGTGCCTGATCCAGACGCAAGCCGCCGGATTCAATGGGCACCTTAAAACTTAACGATGACGGAACATCCGGAAGTGAGATGGCATCAAGCTCGGCATCTAATTCGTCTTCAATCAAGATAACAGCAGGCTGGGTGGCGATAGTATCTTTGGTATAATCGCGTAAATTATTTTTGGATTTTGTCATGCGCCATAGTTTATACGCTTTCATCCTGCTCGCGTTAGTTGCTTGCAGTTCAGACCCAGCCAAAGAAGAAAACAAATTCACTGCGGATGAATTGTATTCTCAGGCAATGGACGCTATGGATGACCATTTATACGAACAGGCAATCAAGAAGTTCGAGAAGCTTCAATCGAATTATCCCTATGGTCGCTTCGCCCAGCAGGCATTGATGGAAATTGCGTATGCCAACTACAAACAGGCTGAACCTGCGCCAGCTCTCAGTGCTGTAGAACGTTTTATCAAGCAATACCCCAACAATGCGCATCTCGATTACATTTATTACCTGAAAGGTTTGATTAACTTTGATGAGAATTTGGGTGGGGCAATGATTTCATTTTCCAATCAGGACCCATCCGAACGCGACCCGAAATCCCTGCATGAGTCCTTTGATGCTTTTAAAGAATTAGTCTCACGTTTTCCTGACAGCACTTATAGTGATGATGCGAGATTACGCATGCAATATCTGATTAATGCTCTGGCCGATTCTGATTTGCATATTGCCAGTTATTATCTCCGTCGTGGAGCCTATGTTGCAGCAACCAATAGAGCAAAGCAAGTTTTGATCGATTACCCCAAATCACCGATGTCGCGTAATGCTTTACAGATTATGGTGAAAGCCTACGACGCAATGGGTATGAACGATCTACGCGACGACACTAAGCGAGTGTTGGATTTAAATATAGCCAAAGACGGGCATCCACCCGGTTCGATATCTCTCACCATGCACGAAAAGGCGTGGTGGAGATTTTGGGAATAGATCCGGAGGCCGGTCTTGAAATATTGTCCTGAGTGCGGAGCACCGGTCGAACTGCGAATGCCTCAAGACGATCATCGTGAACGTCACGTTTGCACTGTCTGCGCCACGATCCATTATCAAAATCCCAAACTGATCGTAGGTGCCATTCCGGAATGGAAGGATGGTCGTATATTGTTATGCAGAAGAGCAATTGAACCCCGTCACGGCTTATGGACGTTACCTGCCGGATTTATGGAAAACGGCGAAACAACTTCCGAAGCGGCGGCTCGTGAAACCTTGGAAGAAGCCAATGCAAGAGTGGATATCGGAGAATTGTATTCGATGCACAATGTTCCCTACATTAGTCAAGTGCATTTGCTTTACCGCTCAAAATTGCTTGATCTTGATTTCTCACCCGGCGTGGAGAGTCTCGAGGTTGTACTTTTCCCAGAAAGTGAGATTCCCTGGGAAACCATTGCCTTCCGTCCGGTAAAGTTCACTTTAGCGCGGTATTTTGCTGATCGAAAGAAAGGCAGTTTCCAATTTTTTAATTCCGATCTGGCTCCTCCGATGGACAGACCCGATGATCACTCATGACCGTTTGCACCACGCCAAATTAAATACTCAACATGAAATACGTTTTTATAATAATCGCCACCATTCTGATTACGGGATGCGCATCAGTTCCGAACAGCAACCCAAAAGATCCATTTGAGTCATATAACCGCAGCGTCTTCAAGTTCAATGATGCTCTCGACAAGCACATACTCAAACCTGTAGCAAAAGGATACAACTCAATTCTGCCCGACCCGGTGAAGATAATGTTAAATAATTTCTTCTCCAATTTAGATGATGTCGGTGTTACGATCAACGACATTCTGCAATTAAAACTCCGTCAGGGTGCCTCTGATGGAATAAGGGTTTTATTTAATACGACTTTCGGAATAGGCGGCTTGATCAATGTAACCTCTCGACTGGAAAAACATAATGAGGATTTCGGTCAAACGCTAGGCTATTGGGGTATCGGAAGCGGTCCCTACTTAATGCTGCCATTCTTTGGCCCAAGCTCCGTGCGTGATGGCGTCGGCCTATATGGAGATGGACTCACCAGTGTCATCGTCAACACGCATGACGTGCCCACACGAAACACTGCATATGCCGTGAATGTTGTTCACGAACGCGCGGGATTAATGGAACAGGAGAAAGTACTCGATGATGTAGCTGACCGCTATGCGTTTATTCGCGACTTTTACCTGGCTCGGCGGCAAAGCCTGGTCTACGATGGCAACCCGCCAAGAGAAAAGCACATCGACGAAGAAGATTAATAATACTCTAGCCAGAAGTTCTTGATCTAGTTTAACGTCAGCAAAATGACGTTCTCAGTCAACCGGCTCACGCCGCGTTCTTGGAACCGTGGCATCTGAGACAAAACGTCATGTTGTGCAAGCACGCGTACTTCAGCTTGTTTGTCATAAAGCGTTTCTACGTCATCCAGAGAAACAGAAAATGGTGGGCCAGACATTTCAGCTTGAGGATAATCAAACGTAAGCAACAAGATTTGGGTGCCCGGTTGGAGGATGCTTACCAAGTGGCGCACATAATGTTCGCGCAACTCTGGGGGTAATGCAACCAAGGAAGCACGGTCATACACTATTTCCACATTAGCCAGATCTGCTTTTCCCAAATCAAAGAAATCGCCGCATAAAATTCTGATGCCATCAGCTTCGTAATATTCAAACTTGCTGCTGGTATTGTACTCAGGTATTAATCCATTTTCCTGATAGAAAGATTGAACTGCGATGCCACTCAATTCAACACCATGAACTAAAAATCCTTGCTCTCTTAACCAAAGCATATCCTTGCTTTTACCGCAAAGTGGCACGAAGACTTCTTTGCTTTTAACCAGTTGCAAATCCTGCCAGTGTTGGAGTAAATAAGAGTTAATCTCATTCTGGTGAAAGCCGATTTCTTTTTTTTCCCATCGTTCCAACCAAAACTCTTTTTTCATTTATCTCTTTCCCGATAGCGCTGTACTTAAACCAGGCAATAAATGACGACGCAGTATTCCAACTCGGTCAATTAAAGCTACAAGTATTAAATTATTAAACTTTCTCGCTAATGATAGCATTGACTTGCTTCTTGCCCATTCCTCTGAGCATAACGATTTTGACCATTTGTTGTTCACGGGGGCTCGAATTTCCGGACTCCCAGTTGTAAATTGTAGGAGTCGCGACATCAAGCAAATAGCCAATTTCTGCTGCGGTTAAGCCTAAACGCTTTCTGAGTGACTTGAAACCCTTTGCGGTAAATCGGTTTTTGGCCGTTTCTTCTGCTTCCTGATTTATTACTGCTTTCTTGCCAGTCTGCTTCCCCATTTTGGAAATCTGTTGTTCCAAAGCCAAGGCACGACGTTTCAATGCAGCAATTTCAGATCGGTATTGAGTGGATATTTTTCTGAGTTTATCTATTTCACTTCGCGTTTCTTTTCGAGAAATTCGGATAATTTCTTCTTTAAGCGCCAATGCAATATTGGACATGTTGCTCTCCTAGGGAATTTAACAAATATTTTTATCAGGCAATTTTATGCCAGTTGTTGAAATTTGTAATAAAGCCTGTAAATAGTCACTAGTAGATTTTCATACAGAATCAAGTAAAAATCTATTTTTGAAGGTTTGCGTTTATTTATTTGCGATTAGATTAAAGGATACCCCAATCATGTTTTGGAGTCGATATCCCCATTCAAGTCATACAATACCCCAATGAAATATCTTAAATTATATTTTGATCGCATGAGCTAATTATTCAATGTCCGACTTGCAAAGCTTCAATTACGTTCTTCCAGAAGCGGATGTCATAAACAGTTTGAATCGCCACAAGTGTTGAGAATTACTATCTCAGTCAAGTTCTGCGACATCACTGCCTATTCGTGCTTTACTTTCAAGTGTTCCAAAGTTCCGCACGTCGCTAAACTGGATGAGTGAAAGCAAGCACTGTTTCAAGCACCCGTCTGCAGTGATACACTCGCTCCGATTTTTTGTACATTACAAGGAGAAAAAGTTGCACGAATTACTCAGCCACCCAGCCATAGTAGCGGGTCTATTACCCTTCATCGTGGCACTAATTACTGCTGAGTTGTTCCAGCGCCTGCGTTTGAGTGGTCTTGCTGTCATTGCCGGATTAGCCGCAACGGTTTATTTTATTGGCGACTTCGGATTTGACCCGTTCACTGTTGCACGAAAAATCATCTGGCTCGGAATCGCAGCGAGTGTAATCGCAATTCCACTCTCACTGTTAGCATGGTCTTATTGGCGCCCGATTCTTGCGATTATGGCCACAGGTTGTGCTGTCTGGGTTACCTGGAATTTATTGCAAAAACAAAGCATCGCCGATGAACTGCTTTGGGGTGTCGGGTGTGCTGTTTATGCAGGATGGCAGGTATTCTGGTTTGATAGATTGCAAAATAAATCAGTGGCGGCGGGTAATGCGGGATTTGCGCTTGGTATTGGAACTGGCATGGTTGCACTACTCAGCACGTCAGTGCAGCTTGGAGAATTCGGACTTGCGCTGGGTGCTGCTTCAGCCGCCTACTTGTTCATCCAGGCCATCACTAACAGCCGTCTCTCCTGCGGCTACAGCTTTACCCTTCCACTTTCACTTGTTGCGGGAGTTGTAGCTTGCTATTCATTTATGAGTACCCGGCAGCCTTGGTACACGCTACCAGTTTTAGCATTAATCCCACTCGCTGCCAAAATTCCTGTCTCGGAAAGATGGGCTTTGTGGCTGCAAACTCTCGTACTTTCTTTGCTAACGTTCACTTGCGCGGGAGCGGCTGTTTATCTTGCCTGGCAACGTCCCTTTTAAATGACAGAACTAATCTCCGGTGATCTCTTTCAAAAAGGAGATCACGTTACCGGCAAGCGACTCTTCAGCATATTCCGGCTCATACTCTTCCCACTCGAAATCATCGTGATTCGCCTGATCGCTCAGGTGAAATTTTGCAAAGTCCTGTGGCTCTACTGAGTACAGTAATCCGTGGGGTATCGGTTGATGGATTTGCATGGCAGCCTCCTTATCGTTTTGATACAACTTCGTTGGAAATACAGTGCTTTTAAAAGCTTTTTTGTCCGCAGATTGCGCAGATTACGCGAGATTAAAAAGTAAAAACAAAAAGATAGGTTGATAAATAATCGATAGTCATTGAAAAATAATCTGCGTTAATCTGCGGACACGTATTTGATCTTTCCCTGCCTTACGCCGCAATTGCATCCATCAATGCCGCCTTTTTGGTCTTGCCGGCGCGTGAGGGAGGACGGCAGATGCCGCATACATAATCCTTGGTCAGTTCGTCGGTATGGGCCACAAAGTGCCCTCCGCATTCGGTACACTCCGTCAGTTCCAGCATATCGGCCTCAAAGAAACGGATGAGGAACCAGGCTCGGGTGATACTCAGTTCGGGTTCGCCCTGAGAGATCTGGATCTGTTCCAGATACAGGCGGTAGCTTTTGATGAGGGCTTTCACGCCGCTGATATTGGCATGCTTGATCAGGTATTGGTATATATCCATGAACAGGGAGGAGTGGATATTGGGTAGCCAGCTCATGAACCAGTCGGTGGAGTACGGCAGCATGCCTTTGGAGGGAGACTCGCCTTTTACTTCTTTATACAATTTGAGCAGGCGTTCACGGCTCAACTTGGTCTCTTCCTGCAATACTTGCAGGCGCGCGCCGAGATTGATGAGTTCGACGGCAATGTGGATTTCGTTGGCTTCGGTGACGACACTGGTATTGCGCATGATGCTCTCCCTGGTTTGGCTGCTGTATTCGCTATTTGTTCACGATCTACTTTATTCAGGCTGCCAGTTGTTCGACTGGGCGTCCGGCCATCAGTATGGTGGCATGGGCCTGTGACATCATGCGGTCCTTGTTGTAGTCGGTGACCATGTTGAGCAGCAAGCGTTCATCAAAGCGGAAGGCGCACAGCAGCATGTTGGAGGCAGCCATTTTAAGCAGTTGGGCTGGGGTAAGGCCAGCTAACAGGTCGGCCATTTCTTCGCTGATGCCCAGGCGGAAGATGGCGCTGGCTTTGTCGTCATTGATCATTTGTTTGGCCAGCATCATGTAGGACAGGTTGGCTTCCTTGATTTCTTCGTGCAGTTGGTTCGCGTTCATTTCCATCTCCTTGGGCGTGCGTTGTGTGTTTCGATGGCTGCATTGTGCGCG
>CAIWKC010000273.1 GCA_903913145.1 uncultured Gallionellaceae bacterium
TACATCTGTAACTCAATATTAAATATAATGTTTTTTAGAATTCGTGTCGAGATTGACCGAGAAAAGTCGCAATGTTTGGGATTTGATAAACAATGAAAGTCACCCTTTTCAAACATTTCAGAATAGACAATTAATCGCTGGAGAAGGTGCAACGACACGGCGTAATTTGAGCTTACGGATTTTTGTGTTGAAATAGACTAAAGTGAGCGCGATGCCTCAGGGTGATTTTGTATTCAGAGATTCTTTCCGATAATTCCATGTTTTGGTTATAATTATCTTTAGGGGCTACTTATCTTAAGGGCTACATATCTTGTAGAGTCGACTCTACATTAATATTTATGGCTTTAAAGAATGAAATATTTGATTTTCTATGCAATTCTATTTCAAAGTGTCTAGCAGTGCCGATTTCCGGTGACATCTTGAAGATTTAAAATTGAATGGTTTGGCTAGACTAGAATACTAGTTCAGGGTAAGTTGAGATGTACAAATAATTTTATGGTAATTTCCTTGACTAATAGAATACCTAAAATCCAATTGAGGATAGTAAGTTTATTTTTGCGATCGTTAGCAATACTACCTGCATTGTTGTTTTTCCAAAATACATCTTATGCGTTAACAGCTGACCGAAACGTTTGCAGTAGTAAAGCTACTCTTGGACAATGGCAAATTGGCATATTGGCCAAATATGATATACAAAACATTGTCGATGAGTTTGATACAGTTGACAAAAAAAACTTAATAAAGACCCTTAACGAATTTCCAGTAGTTATAAGTGAAAAATATGTATTGGAAAAAATAGGGGGAAAACCGACACAAAGAATTTCGGTAATCAGTAATTCTCCGCAATTGTACTGGGATTTAAGCGAGGAAAAGGTAAATCTTCGGGTAAGTATTCAATTTTATGAAGGGTGCATCCGGCGGATTGGCATTTATGATCCACATACAAGAAACACCTTTATTCGACAGAACAATCTGGGGATGTGATGCAGTCTCTGGTAATTTTGGTTTTGCACTTTTCCAAGATTGGCGGGAAACTTGGCATTGCCTATATAATTTGGAATTAGAAGCGCATAACTTTTCGGGTAAACATGCAGCAATTACTTACCAGAATTTTAAAAGTATTGATATGGGAAACATAAAATGATTTTAAAAGTCGGTTTAATTGTTCTCGCACTATTCTCTGGCGGAGTCTTGTACATGCTGGATTTTTTGTACAATCAAGATCAAAAAGAAAGTTCTGAGCAGATTCGTGCTTTTGTTAGGCAAACAAATAAATTGACCAAAGATCAGAATATGGAAAAGGATAAAATTAAAGCGCAACTCATGTCCGAAATTGCCCGATGCCAGAAAGATGCGCTGGAGACGCATAATTCATACGTAGCACTTATAAACAAAGTTTCAGCTAGAAAAAATGACAGTTCTGACAATTCAACAGAAATTGTTGGAGATGCTGCCAATATTTTAAACAACCAAATTTCCAAATGTAAGAAAGCATACGACGCAAGGCTGCTTGAAGATAAGTAAAGTATTAGCCGTAATTATACAAGTCAGCAGGCGCGCTTTTGCTGAGTTTAAACTTATCAGTAATTCATCATTGGCAATTTCACATCGCTAGGTTGGCTGCCAAATTGATTGATTTTGAAGGCGATCTAATTTCCAGCACACACTTGAGAAGTCTGACAGAGTGCGTCAGATAAGGTTCATCAATTAATATCTCTTGATTTAAGAACATTTTGGACTTACTAGACCCCTCTGATCTACAAGCCTTATGGCTAACGCTTAAATTAGCGAGCGTTACCACACTATTGCTTTTGTTGATCGCTACAGCGTTAGCCTGGTGGTTGGCGAACAGCCGAAAATGGTACAAGGGAATCGTGTCGGCGGTAGTAGCGTTGCCGTTGGTATTGCCGCCCACTGTATTGGGTTTTTATTTGTTGTTGCTGATGGGGCCGCATGGAATAGTTGGCGACATCACTAGCGCACTACATCTTGGCAGATTGCCTTTCACGTTTAGCGGATTAGTGATCGGTTCGATGTTGTTCTCAATGCCCTTCGCGGTGCAGCCAATCCAAAATGCTTTCGAAGCTATCGGTAAGCGTCCACTCGAAGTGGCAGCCACTCTGCGTGCCAGTCATTTGGATCGATTTATGAGCGTGGCGCTGCCATTGGCACGCCCGGGGTTTTTGACTGCGATCATACTTGCGTTCTCGCACACTGTGGGTGAATTTGGTGTGGTGTTGATGCTGGGCGGTAACATTCCTGGCGAGACGCGTGTGCTTTCGGTTGATATCTACAACCATGTAGAAGCAATGGAATTTGGAGTGGCGCATCTGCTTGCCGGTGGCATGGTGCTGTTCTCATTTACTGTGTTGCTCGGATTGTATTTTGCAGGTGGAAAGTCATGGAAGAAACTGCAGTGAGCAAAAGATCGGTTGGGGCAATTCAAGTTCATTTCAAATTTCATCTTGGCAACTTTACGCTGGATACAGAATTCAATGCACCCTCTGTCGGTGTCACAGGATTATTCGGACCATCCGGATGTGGCAAGACTACGTTGCTACGTTGTATTGCAGGGTTGGAACGTGCAACAGGCACGCTGCACGTGAATGGAGAAACATGGCAGGATGCGACGACTTTCGTGCTAACACACAAGCGTCCGCTGGGTTATGTTTTTCAGGATGCAAGTTTGTTCCCGCATCTATCCGTGCGCGCAAACTTGGAATATGGCTACCTGCGCATTAATCCAGGCGACAGAAAAGTAAAGTTGGAGCAAGTCGTGGAATGGCTGGGCTTGAGCCATTTGCTGGATCGTAACAACCCGGCAAAACTTTCCGGTGGAGAACGTCAACGGGTCGCTATCGGGCGTGCATTGTTAACCAGTCCACGCATCATGCTGATGGATGAACCGCTCTCCGCGCTCGACGCTGCCAGTAAGCAGGAAATTCTCCCTTATCTGGAATTATTGCACCGCGAGTTGGAAATTCCTGTGCTTTACGTCAGTCATGCGCTCGACGAAGTGGCACGCCTTGCCGATCATCTGGTGTTACTGGATCAAGGCCGAGTTATCGCCAGCGGCGCAATTCACGAAACACTTGCGCGGCTTGATCTGCCAACGGCGCATTTTGATGATGCAGGTGCGGTTATCCAAGCTGCAATAGCGATTCACGACGTAACCTATCACCTCACACGGATTGATTTCTCAGGCGGAAGTTTGTGGGTTGGCAAACTGAATCAAATGATCGGTACTCAAGTGCGTGCCCGAGTGCTGGCGCGCGATGTCAGTATCGCCACCAAATTACCTCATGACTCGAGCATTACTAACATACTGGAAGGAGTCATCAAGGAGATTCGCGATGAAGGACCTGACAAAGTTATCCTGAGCATTCTCATCGGTGAATCTCAGGCATTGCTGTCGCGTATCACCCGCCGCTCACGTGACCAGCTTTGTTTGTCTGTCGGCATGACAGTATTTGCGCAAGTGAAAAGTGTCGCTTTAATGAATGGGTAATGACAGCATGAGCTATTTGGCCTTATCTGATGCAGAGCTCACCCGATTACAGTCGGAGGATGTGCAATACGCGGATCTGACCACGGAAACATCCGGCATTGGTCAAAGAGAAGCACGTCTGGAATTTTGTGCCCGGCAAGAAATGGTTGTGTGCGCCATCGAGGAAGCTGCACGCCTATTTAAGTTATGCGGAGCAACAGTAGAACTCTCAGCGCAATCGGGTCAAAAAGTAAACAAAGACGCTTTACTTTTAGAAGTTCAAGGCACTGCAGCAGTTTTGCACCGGGTGTGGAAAACAGCACAAGTATTAGTGGAATGGGCGAGTGGTATAAGCTTGGCTAGTGCTGCCATTGCAAGCGCAGCAGGGCCCGTGGCCATGGCTTGCACCGGGAAAAATGTGCCGGGTACTAAGGCGCTATCAGTAAAAGCAGTGAGAGCGGGCGGGGCGACAATGCACCGCCTTGGATTATCTGAATCACTGTTGTTATTCCACGAGCACCGTTTGTATTTGAATGAATCTCCATCAGTTACCGTGGCAAGATTCAAAGCCGCCGAACCTGAAAAAAATTGATCGTGGAAGTGACTAACTTAAACGAGGCAATAGTTTGGGCAAGCGCTGGAGCAGATATATTGCAACTCGAAAAATTTACCCCTGAAGCATTTGCCGAGTGCCGCATAGTACTTGAGCGTGCAGGTCTGCGAACTGTACTAGCTGCTGCTGGCGGAATTCGTGCAGATAACGCTGCGGATAACGTGACTGCCGGAGCCTCTTTGCTGGTGACCTCAGCGCCTTACACTGCGCGGCCAAAAGATGTTCAGGTTATTTTCTTCGCTAGTTACTAATGACTAGTCGATAAACTAGTCCGATAGAGGTGTGTCAAATTCTTCTATGACTGTCTGGTATTTGGATTCGTCGCCTTCGTTCGCATTTTGGGTGAGGACGGTGGTGCGGTGGCCGTTTGAATAGACGCGTTCGCAGGA
>CAIWKC010000274.1 GCA_903913145.1 uncultured Gallionellaceae bacterium
AGTAAAATCAATCAGAACGTCAATTAAAAATACTCCGTCTAAGGTTGATGAAACTTTAAGTTTACCTAACTCCCTGCCGATCAGCGGTGTGCCTCTTTTCTCCAAAGCTAAAGTTATTTCAAAATTCTTATCATAGCGGCAATCCAAATGGTTGAAACGAGAGCAGGATTTACCGAATGGGAACGGCCTCGAAAGAGTGATGTTCCGTTGCTCTCTTAGTGTTCTCTGAGGCTTGAACTGAGGTTTTTAAAATAAAGCAAGGTAACAAGGAAAATCGCCCGATGAATCGGCCTCTCACTTTGATTCGCTCACTGCGAGAGCCCGATTCATCGGGCGATTGAACGCTTAAAAGTGTACTTTAAATCGTAAGTATTATTAGCCACTGTTTCTCAAACCAGCTGCAATCCCGTTGATTGTAAGGTGTATGGCTCGTTTGACTTTCTCATTCGCATCCCCCGCGCGGTGGCGGTGAAGTAGTGCCACCTGCAAGTGATTGAGCGGATCAATGTAGGGTGTGCGGGTGGTCAGGCTACGTGCCAGTGTAGGGTTATCTTGCAGTAAAGTTGATGCGCCCGTGATGGAAAACAGCATCTCGACGGTGCGCTGCCACTCGGCTTCGATCTCGCCAAATATCTTGTTACGCAGCTCCTCATCAGGCACCAACTCTGCATATCGGGAGGCAATACCCATGTCGGTCTTCGAAAGCACCATATCCATGTTCGATAACAACCCACGGAAAAATGCCCAGTTTTTATTCATTGCCTGAAGTTGCTTGAGTCCTGCTTCACCTTCGCGTTCTATAAACTTTTGAGTGGCACTACCAAATCCGTACCAACCGGGCAAGATTGCACGATTCAATCCCCAACTGAATACCCAGGGAATGGCACGAAGATCTTCAATTTTGTTAGTTGCGCGTCGTGCAGATGGTCGACTGCCGATGTTGAGTTCGGCAATTTCGCGTATTGGCGTGGCGGCAAAGAAATAATCGTTGAATCCGGGTGTCTCATACACCAGTTTGCGATAGGCCGTGAATGCGCTATTGCTCAATCCTTCCATGATCCGATGAAATTCCGGCATGGTGGAATCATCACCGTGGTGGTGAACCAGTGTAGCTTCCATTGTTGCTGCGACAAGGATTTCAAGATTTCGCCGCCCGATTTCCGGGTCCGAATATTTACTTGAAATCACTTCGCCTTGCTCGGTGATACGTATCTGGGCATTCACACTACCCGGAGGCTGGGCAAGGATGGCTTGAAAACTAGGGCCACCACCGCGACCGACAGTTCCACCGCGCCCGTGGAACAGACGCAATTCGACACCGTGTTTCTCGAATACTTTAACCAGCTCAACTTCTGCCTTATATAACTCCCAATTGGCAGTGAGATAACCACCGTCCTTGTTACTATCTGAATAACCCAGCATCACTTCCTGAGTATTGTTGCGACTCTTCAACAATTCACGGTAAAACGGTATCGAGAAAAGCGCATCCATTATCGGTCCGCAACCCTGCAAATCGGCAATGGTTTCGAATAGCGGAATGATATTGATGTGAAGAACCGACGTATCACCAATTTCGAGCATGCCGGTTTGCTGCACCATCAGCGCAACTTCTAGTATATCGCTAACGTCTTTGGTCATTGAAATAATATAGTTAGGCAACGCGGCGTGTCCAAAGCGTTGATGAATCTCGGCTGCAGCATGCATAAGCTGCAATTCGCCACGTACTGCTTCAGAATACTTTTCCAAATTTGCCGCAACAGGTTTTCCTGCCAGCAATGTATTCAACAATATTTTTTGGCGTGAATTTTCGTCAAGTTGTAGATAGTTTTCAACACCAACCATTGTCAGCAGTTCGCTAACCACTTGCTCGTGCATGCCGCTATGTTGGCGCATGTCAATCGGCGCAAGATGAAATCCGAATACTTCTGCTGCACGGCGTAAATCAGCCATACGACCGCGCGCAAGGTAGGTCGCATGATGGTGTTCCAATGAATTAATAATGATATCGAGCTCAGCAATAAACTCATCGGCGTTTGAATAGGGTAAAACCGATTTGTTCACAGGACGCAAATGCGCCACGTGATGCCCAAGATGTTTGGAAGTGGCGACAAGCCTTGCATATATTCCTAGCAAAACAAGACGATACGGCTCATCTTCACGGCCAATTGCATCTTCTGGACAATTCTTGGCAAGTGCTTCCAAATCAGCACTCACATCCACTAACCGGGTTGTTAAACTCAGGCGCGCACTCAGCAATTCTGCTTCGGCCATATAATATTCGAGCGCTGTGGATGAATGACGCTCTGCCGCATCCAGCATAACTTTATGTGTAACAAACGGATTACCGTCGCGGTCACCGCCGATCCAACTTCCCACGCGCAGAAATGAAGGTATTTTGAAGCGGTGTCCGTAGCTTTGTTCTGTGATTTTTTCTAATCCGGCATACAGTTTCGGGATTTCTCTTAAAAATGTGTAGTCGTAGAACGACAATCCATTTTTCACTTCATCCTGAACTGTCAGTTTAGTTGTCCTTAACAAACGTGTGTGCCACAAGATCAAAATGAACCGATGCAGCGTTTCTTCATTGTTTTCCAGCTCTTCCGGAGTCATGTCGAGGCGGTCACGATCAGACAATAAACTTGAAATAATAAGTTGGCAATTTAAAATACTCTTGCGTTGCACTTCTGTCGGGTGCGCTGTCAGAACGGGTGAAATCATTGCCTTGTCAAAAAATTCCTGTAGCGCGGCCACATCGATATTTTTTTCTTTTGCATGTTCCAAAACTAATTGGAAACTACCCTCTTGCGGAGGGGAACCTGCTTTTAAATGCGCACGACGACGACGGTTGTGATGGAGATCTTCGGCAATATTGGACAGTTGAGAAAATGAACTGAAGGCACGTACCACCCTCAGTGTTTCGTCAGGCGAAAGAGCGTCAAGTACCTTTTCCAATTCGGCACGATCGCGATCATCTTGTGTTTTCCGGAAACGAACCGCTATGCGTCGTACATTTTCGATTAATGCATACGCTTCTTCCCCTTCCTGTTCGCGTAAAGTGTCGCCAAGAATCCGCCCGAGCAGGCGTATGTCATCGCGCAATGGAACATCCTTGCTGGAAAGGTCAACAGGGGCAGATAGTAGGTTCTTAAACGCCGTAAACATGGGAGTCCTTTCGAGGTTAGGGCAACACCAAAGACAAAACAAACTTGACCGCCACGTCCGTCACGAAAGCCAGTGTTGATGCGAGGAGGTTGGGAATCGCCTGTTGCGCCGCAT
>CAIWKC010000275.1 GCA_903913145.1 uncultured Gallionellaceae bacterium
AAGATCATTACCGATCCTAAACTCCTTAAAAAGTTTAGTGACGAAAGTTTGGCGATAGCTGGTACTCACGACCTCGAAAACACCTTGCAGCGCTTTGAAGCGATCTATCAGAGCCTGGTCAAGCAATAAACCGTTTGATAGCGCCAGCAACTGCGGCCGGCGTCTCGTAGTGAGTCAAGTGCCCGACGTTTTTAATAACCTCGAGTTTAGAATTTGTAAACATGTCATTTAACTGACGTTGTTTGTCGAGTGGCGTAATATCGTCGATGTCACCGGCAATCAACAATGTCGGTGTGGTTATTAGTCGGGCTACGTCGCAGACAGTGGCTTTAACAGAGGCGCTAAAGGCCTCGGCGACCACTTGCCTGTTGGCAAACGAACTGAAGTGTTGCAGGTGCTGGTCGTGAACATAGGCCCGAATATCCTTGTCTTTACTCTTGGCCATGGCGTTACTCATAATCATGACGATTGGTCTAGCGGACAGTAATTTAATAGCCAGCTTTTCGGGCAGTTGGCGCCCCAGCCAGATAAAAATAAAAAATTTCCAGAATAATCGCCCCACTTCTTACTCCTTGATGTACTGATAGCCCTGTCGGTAGACAGTCTGTATAGATGAGCGACCATCGGGCAATGTGCCCAATTTGTGGCGGATGCTACTCATGTGAACATCAATACTCCGTTCAAAGCGTGCAAGCGGACGCCCGAGTCCAATCTCCGACAATTTGTATTTGCTGACCGGGTGGCCTGCCTCACGTACCAACACCTCCAATAAGTTAAACTCGGTGCTGGTCAGGTCAAGCGGTTTTCCATACCACTCTGCACGCCGTTGCGCCGGCCACATTTTCAGGAGGCCGGCATCAAGTTCCCGCGAATTCTCTTCATCATTGGAAGAAGTATGCACACGGCGCAGGATCGCTCTGATCCGCGCAGTTAATTCTCTTGGTGTGCAGGGCTTTGGAACGTAATCGTCGGCGCCCAATTCAAGACCGATAATTCGATCCGAATCGTCACCTTTAGCAGTCAGCATAATAATTGGTATGCGGCTCTTCAAGCGAATACGACGCAAGGTTTCAATACCGTTTAGCGCAGGCATCATCACATCCAAAACTGCGATGTCATAATTTCCGGTTAACGCTTCAGTTAGGCCCGACTCGCCATCATATACAGCCTTAACCCCAAAGCCTTCCTGCTCAAGATATTCAGCAAGCATGTTGACCAGCTCAACATCATCATCAATCATCAAGACATTTAACATTGCCCCTACCCGGTTCGTCCAATAGCGCAAGAGAATCATAATGAAGTACCCTGAGATTTAACAGCAAGCTACGTTACTTTTACACTATTTTACGCGCCCCATGAATTAACTAAGGCTTTGCTCGGCATTCATACATGTAATTATCATTAACTTGGCTTATGGTAAAGTTGCTTCAAATAACTTTCAGGAGCCACTGCAAGCATGACGCATTTATTTGAGCCGCTGCAATTACGAGGCATTACGATTTCCAATCGCATAGGCATTCCACCCATGTGCCAATATTCTGCCATTGAAGGTATCGCCACTGACTGGCACTTTGTCCACTATGGCAGTCGTGCCGTTGGCGGCGCGGCAATGATGATAATCGAGGCAACTGCTGTATGTGCTGATGGACGCATTAGTCCCGGTGACATGGGGCTTTGGAATGATGCACAGATTGAACCATTGGCGCGCATTGCCAGCTTCGCACGCAAACAAGGCTGTGCCGCCGCTATCCAGCTGGCACATGCCGGACGCAAAGCGAGCGTTGGACTAGGGTGGCAACCGCAACGTACGTTAAAGACGATCGAAGGGGGATGGACTCCTGTTGCTCCTTCTCCAGTGTCCTTTGGCGAAGGTTATGTCCAGCCGCACGAGCTTGACGCAACTGGTATACGCCAAGTGCTTGCCCAATTCGTTGCTAGTGTGCGGCGCGCACTCGAGGCCGGATTTCAGATAGTGGAAATTCATGCTGCACACGGCTATCTGCTTCACCAGTTTCTTTCACCGCTATCAAATACGCGTACAGATTCCTATGGTGGCAGTTTCGAGAACCGCACCCGACTAGTCAGGGAAGTTGTATCTGCAGTTCGCGCCGAATGGCCTGAACGCCTTCCTCTATTGGTTCGCCTGTCGGCTACCGATTGGATTGAAGGAGGATGGAGTGTGGATGAAACAATTGAACTGTGCCGCACACTGAAAACGTTAGGCGTTGATCTGGCCGATATTTCATCAGCGGGATTAGTCCCAACAGCAAAAATCCCTGCCGGTCCCGGTTTTCAAACCGAGTTTGCCGCTCGCGTCCGTCACGAAGCCGGCATTCCCACATCTGCCGTTGGTTTAATCACTTCTCCCGCGCAGGCTGATCATATTATCCGCAGCGGACAGGCTGATATGGTCCTAATCGGCAGGGAGATATTGCGCAACCCTTACTGGCCTATTGGGGCAGCACAAGCTCTGGGACAAACTATTTCATGTCCGCAGCAATATTTACGCTCGGTGCCAACAGGTTCGATGGGAAGGTAACTTAATTCACGCTACCGGCTGTATATTGCTTAAAAAGGTACCCGGCTTTTTATTAAGATTCCTGACGAAGAACTATAAATCCCAATTATTTCTGCCTAACAGCACTATTCATTGAAGGGGCGGCCGGAACTTTTTCAATAATGACCAGTCTGAGGTAAGGATTGATCGCGCTGGGAAATGTCGACAATTATTTAAGGTTGTATGAAAAACATAACTAAATCAATGAATAATCACAATTCATCAGTAGTATTGAGTTTCAATTGATGTTTGGATGACTCGTTACATTAGTAGTTTAACAATAGCAGTTTTCATCACTTGTTGGGTTGGGTTTGCTTAAAGCAGGAGCAATTATCAAAAAAGACCGGTAGAATTAGCCGCTCAGTCGAATTACACATGGCACAAACAAAATGAACGAAATACTTCAATACTTAAAAACACGTGGTGAACGGCTTGATTCTGAAATCGCTGAAGCGACAGGAATCCCGCTTGCCAAAGTACGCATTCATCTAAGAGAACTTACTGATAAGGGCGATGTAATGTCCTGTCATTCTACCCGTTATGAAAAAGGTAAAAAAATTGAGGGAATTAGATGCCGTATATCCGGCTTTATACCTCCGGCCGCGCCGGGAAGAAAATCAAAAGCTCAATTAACTTTATCTTAATTTCTTAAGGTTAGTTTAATTTAGGTAATTCTAAACAAGCCCACTCCCCCAAAAGGAGTGGATGATTGTGTTGGTGATTTACTGAATGTCACGGTATCGACCTGACAAGTCGAAAACCGTAGTCGTAATTACGGACTTTAGGGACATCACCTGCCCGCCCCGTAGACCGGACATTCTGCGCATCGGTGTTCCACGATCCCCCCCGAATAACCCGCATTTCATCATCTCCCTTCCACGCGCTGCCATCTGTTGGTGCCAAGTTTTTATTATCGTCATTATCGAGGTAATTATCATGAAAATTGTCTTCAACCCATTCCCATACATTGCCACTCATATCAAATAGTCCCCAGCTATTTGCCTGTTTGGTCGCCACTGGATTGGTCGCCTTTTTGCTATTGCCTTTCGGATTGGCATAAGCTCCATACCAAGCTACGTTATCAATGTTATTGTTGCCGCAGTATTCCTGACCGGTTCCTGCGCGACAGACGTATTCCCATTCTGCCTCACTAGGAAGGCGATATTGTTTACCGGTCTTAGTGTTGAGTTTCTGGATGAACTCCTTGGTATCAAGCCAGCTTACTTGTTCAACCGGGCAATTACCACCGCAATTTTGAAAATAACTAGGATTATTACCCATGACAGCTTTCCACTGCTCCTGAGTGATTTCTGTCTTGCCGATCGCAAAAGGTTTGGCTATGAAAATTTTATGCACAGGTTTTTCGTCATCATGTGCATCAGAACCCATTTCGAAACTCCCTGCAGGAACAATAACCATTTCAGGACAGTCAGAACAATCTTTAATTATTTTAATTGACGCAGGCACCGGTTGATCTGCTTCAGCTATTTTTTGCTGAATTACAATGCACGATAAAAGGTATAACGAGGTAAATAAAGCAACGGAGTTTCGTTTCATTTCTGCTCCGTACTTCAGGTATTATATCCCTGCTCCCGACAAGACGTCGAGAGATATGGTTTATCTGCCCTACTGGCGCCTGAAAGGAACCTCTTTTTCCGTAGAGGCAAACGAAATCAGCCCCCGTTTTGTGGATACAAGCATCCTGGCAGCCCATTTTCCGGGACTTCCCCGTTCTCTCGGTTTACGGCCACAGGCCATGAAGGTGAAATATATATCCCCGAACATGCCGGGACAATTTAT
>CAIWKC010000276.1 GCA_903913145.1 uncultured Gallionellaceae bacterium
AATTGCCGCGGTTTGAGTTTTTCATACTCAAATCTTTGCACTCCAAATTGAGGCTCTTACATTCGTAGAACGTAGATAGATCAGCACGCGTATAGGCTTGGTCGAATACGCTGATGCTTTTCCGGATTAAACATTAAGGAGAGAAAAATGAATATATTGAATACATTTACATTGTCTGCAAGGCAATCCATGATGATACTGATGGTATTTTTTGGAGGTTGCTTAGGTAGTAGTGGCGGCGGAATTCCTGTAGTCATATCCGCACCTACCATAACTGCTGTCATGCCGACTAGTGGAGCAACTGTTGTCCCACAAAATTCAAGCGTCAATGCCACGTTTAACAAAGCGCTTGACCCTTCAACAGTCACTATAGCAACATTTACACTTTCGCAAGGAACTACTCCAGTCGCTGGCCATCTAGCCACCGTACCCTCCTTAGGAAAAGTTGCAGCTTTCTATCCAACCAGTAATCTTATGGCTAATACTGTTTACACGGCTACGGTGACTACTGGGGTAAAGGATGCACTTGGCAATGCTTTTGCAGGCAATTATTCATGGAGTTTTACAACAGGACCTGCAACAGATTTGGCTGCACCTACCGTTGGTTCAGTCACTCCTTTGAACTCGGCCACCGGCGTAGCACTCAACTCGAGTGTCAACGCCACCTTTAGCAAGTCCATGGATCCTATCACCATTACTTCTTCGACATTTACCTTGGCAGGAACCAGCCCGGTTTCAGGTAGTGTGTCTTACGCAGGTACTACGGCAACCTTTCATCCGACTAGTAATCTTGCAGCCAACGTTTTATATACAGCCACAATTACTTCAGGAGCTTCTGGTGCCAAGGACATGCAAAGTAATGCATTGGCAAGTAACTACACTTGGAGTTTTACAACAGGAGCTGCGCTAGCAGCAGGTCCCGCACCAGTCAATCTTGGAACTGCAGGTAATTATGCGATTCTTGCAGAAACATTGGTCTCAACTTCATCAGGGACTGCAATCACGGGTGATGTTGGAATCAGTCCAGCCGCTGCGACATATATTCAAGGGTTTTCACTGACCCTTAATCAGTCAGGCTGTTTCTCTTCGCCTACGCCATCAACTCTAGTGACGGGCAAACTTTATGCAGCCGACTACAATACTAACGGTTGTCCAACACCGGCCAATTTGACCACAGCAATAGGTGACATGATGATTGCGTACACTGATGCTGCCGGAAGAACTTTGCCAGATCATACTGAACTGGGAGCCGGTGATATTAGCGGATTGACTCTTACCCCGGGTCTTTATAAATGGGGTACGGGTGTTTTGATAAATACCGATGTCACGCTCAGTGGTGGTCCCAATGATGTCTGGATCTTCCAGATATCGGGAAACCTCACAATGGCAAGCGCTACACATATGATACTGGCAGGCGGCGCACTGCCAAAAAACATCTTCTGGCAGGTTGGCGGCGGCGTTGGTGTGGCCATTGGAACAACTGCGGATTTTGAGGGTGTAATTCTTGCAGCTAAGGCGATCACGCTAAATACCGGTGCCACAGGAAATGGTAGATTGTTGGCTCAAACTGCAGTTACTTTATTAAGTAATGCGGTTACCCAACCGGCTCCTTAAATATACGTTGTAAAGGTATTTAAAAGGCCGTCCAAAGATGGCCTTTTATTTGTCTCTTTTCCTATATAACTCAGCTCTTAGGTACAAACGTAAATGCATCCGAGAAAAACTCTTCATTCGGCAATTTACATTTTTGCGTGAGATCACGGTGTGCGGCTTCCACCACAACCGGTGCGCCACATGCATAAACTTGGTATTCAGAAAGATCAGCATAGTCATCTACCACCGCCTGATGCACAAATCCTGTCCGTCCTGGCCATGTCTCATCCGAAACAACCGGTGTAAATTTAATACCATATTCTTCCCACTTTTTCGTTTCATCCAACATATATAAATCAGCCTGCTTGCGTACGCCCCAATATAAATGCATGGGACGTTTGATGCCAATATACATTGCGTGTTCAATAATGGCTTTAACGGGCGCAAAACCAGTTCCACTGGCTACAAAAATGATCGGTTTATTTGAATCTTCCCTCAGAAAGAATGTCCCAAGCGGGCCTTTGATGCGCAGGATATCGCGCTCTTTCATCTCATTAAACACGTGATGGGTAAAGGCACCGCCGGCAATATTGCGCACATGCAATTCCAGAAACTCATCTTCATGCGGCGCATTTGCCAGAGAAAAACTGCGCGGTTTATCGTCTTTTTGTAGAATATCGATATATTGCCCGGCCAGAAATTGCAGATATTCATTGGCAGGTAACTTTAGGTACAGCACCATCACATCATGGGCGATCTTGTCCATTTTCTGTACCCGGCACGGCAGCGTCTTGACTTGAATTTCATTTCCCGTGGTGACTTCAAGACTTTCAATGACCAAGTCAGATTTGGGTTTGGCACAACAAAATAATGCCATCCCTGCTGCTTTTTCAGCGTCAGTCAATGCATAAGCCTGATGGTCGCCATAATCTACAGAACCCTGAAGTATCTTACCTTTGCAAACACCGCAGGCTCCGTTGCGGCAGCTATGTGGCAAAGTGTAGCCATGCGCCAGCGCCGCCTCGATAATTGTCTCCTCAGTATCAATTTCAAAGCTGTGATTGCTGGGGAGGATTGTGGTCTTGAATGTCATTTCTTAAATTGCCAAGTTCAACAAAAGTGTAATTTTAACGCATAATCCGTCTATGAATAAAATTCTAATTATCGGGTGTGGTGATATCGCCATGAGGGTTGCGCGCCTCTTGCAATCGCGTTACCGCTTATTTGGGTTAGTGAGAAATCTTTCTCACCATACTAAATTGCATTCACTCAAAATAACGCCAGTAGTGGGCGATCTCGATGTTCGACACAGCTTGTCTCGCATTTGCGGCCTTGCAGATATCATTTTGCACTTCGCTCCCCCGCCCAATTCTGGCGAATTTGATAGCAGAACCCGGAACCTGCTGGCAATGCTTTCTCAAGGCAAATTGCCAAAAAAACTCATCTACATCAGTACCAGCGGAGTGTATGGTGATTGTGGTGGCGCAGTGGTAAGCGAATCATCTAGGCTTAATTCTCAATCTGCGCGTGCACTTCGTCGAGTTGATGCAGAATTCCGCATACGAAATTGGGGTAGGCGCACACATGTCAACGTCAGCATTTTGCGAGTACCCGGTATTTATGCCGAAGATCGTTTGCCTTTGGAACGTTTACAAACTGGCTCGCCGGCCATCATCTCAACGCAGGATAGTTTTACCAACCATATTCACGCCTGCGACCTAGCACGCATTGTCGTCGCAACAATACGCTACGGTATGTCGACTCGTGTTTACAATACCAGCGATGACAGCCAACTTCAGATGGGCGATTACTTCGATGCGGTGGCCGATGCGTTTCAATTGCCCAAACCGCCACGCTTACCGCGCGAGGAAGTAAAGAAATTGGTTTCTCCAATGCTGTGGTCTTTTATGAATGAATCGCGGCGTTTAACTAACTTGAGAATGAAGCAGGAATTACGAGTTCGATTGAAATATCCAACGGTGGCGGATACGCTGTCCACCTTGACACTGAAGTACCTCAGCACACCTCAAAGTGGAAATGACAGGCCGACACCCAAGGTTACATGACTTTGATTGTAGTCCAGCATGCTTTCGCCATAACCATTGAAATACTGAAAATGTATATCCGCGTTATTTACACTCGCTTGTTCGGCAGGTTGCAGAAACCAAACTGATAAGGGTGCAGCTATGTCCAGTTGGGTGGAGTGAATTCTCGACATCACATTTACTTTCCAGCCCCCGTCTTGAACATAGCGCAAACTAAGCTCTCTGAATCCAAGATAATTTGATATGTCCGGATTGTCTTGGAGCGATGGTTCCCGAATTATTGACCACCAGCGTATTTGCAGAATCAGGCGCTGGTCCATTCCGTTATCAAATTGGATTCCAGGCTCAATATAAACCCTGTTCCAACTCCGCTCTCTGGGATAGGACTCTCCAATAGATTGATGTACAGCACCAAAATTGAGAATGCTTAATTCGTTGGGTCTATATGAGTATATGAGTTCAGGTTCATAAATTATTTCCCTGAATGGGCGAGTAGAAGATTGGTCATATGCCTGCCAGAAAGCCAACTGGGTATAGCCCAACCACAACGCACCTGCCTGTTGATAATCAGCCAACACATGCTTCAAACTGATTTGGAATTTAACGTCTTTATCCTGCAATGTATAAGGGACCAGTATTTGGTTGCGCGGATTAGGGCTTGTCGGCAAGTCGTTGGGTTGTGAAGAATGAGCATATAACAACAAGTAGTTTTGTTTATATTGTTTCAATTCATTACTTGGCTCCCACTCCCGTGCAAGTCCGCTTCCGCTTGAACCTTGTGAGCTAATAGAACCACTTGATTGCTTGCGGGCTTTGGCTGGTAGAGATTTAGACTTGCTCGTTTTTGCTGATTTTTCTTCACTTGCAATTGCGGGTAATGACAAGCTGGAAAAAATAAGAAGTCCAGCCAAAATGCAAAGAATTCGGCTAATTGACGCTTTTCTCATTTTCTTAGGAATAGTTATCAGAACACTTTTCATTCATGCAATATCGGCAACAAAAACCCGACCTGAAGCATTAATTAAAAAAATATTTTAATCAAAATATATTTTTTTAATGCTCAAGTTGGTGGCTTATCCAAAATTTGAATAATCCACCAACGCAGTCATTTCTAACGGCAATATTTGTCTGTTTAACTAGCCAATTTGTTTAAAAAAGTTTCAGGGTTTTTCTTCATTTTGGCGTGTCCGACTTGGAAATATCTTTCGTACAACGACATAGAATACCGGCACCAGGAAAATTGCCAGTACCGTTGCCGCAATCATGCCACCCATTACCCCCGTACCGATCGCATGGCGTCCGTTCGCGCCAGCGCCTGAGGAAATCGCAAGCGGTAACACGCCCAGAATGAATGCAATAGAGGTCATCAAAATAGGCCGGAACCTTAAACGACAAGCTTCCAACGTTGCATCGACAAGCTCATGCCCCTGATGTTGCAAATCGCGGGCAAATTGGATGATAAGAATTGCATTTTTCGCGGCGAGACCAATGATCACGATCAAACCGACTTTGAAGTAAACATCGTTGGTCAAGCCTCGCATCGTAACAGCGGTCAGTGCTCCAAAAATACCAATGGGAACGACCAGAATCACTGCGACCGGAACGGACCAGCTTTCGTATAATGCAGCCAAACACAGGAAGACAGCTACTATCGAAAGTCCAAACAGGAACGGCGCCTGATTTCCGGATACCCGTTCCTCGCTGGATGTACCAGACCACTCAAAACCAAAACCGGGCGGTAATTTCGCTGCAACTTCTTCCATTGCCAACAATGCATCACCAGTACTGTGGCCCGGTGAAGGCGAACCTGATATTTTCATGGCAGGCAGCCCATTATAACGATCCAGTTTTGGCGAAGCTGCCGTCCATCGAGCTTTGGCAAATTCGGATAATTGCACCATGCCACCCTGCATATTTTTAACCGGTATCCTCATGATTCTACGCGGAGTAGTTCGGTTTTCTGCATCAGCTTGCATCTGCACTCTCAAGATGCGCCCTTCGCGGACAAAGTCATTGATGTAGGTAACGCCGAGGACCGATTGCAATGTGTCATTCAGATTGGCGATATCGATACCCAATGCTCGTGCTTTCAAGCGGTCAACATCGATTTGAAATTGCGGTCCCGGTTCTTGTCCTTCCGGTCTTACGCCTACTAACGCGGGATGCTTGCTTGCGAGACCCAGCGCCATGTTGCGTGCTTCCATCAGCTTTTCCCTGCCCTGACCGGAACGATCCTGCAAACGGAAATCAAATCCTCCGATGGCAGCAAGTTCCGGAATCGGTGGCACGTTTACCGCAAAAATAAACGCTTCCTTGATGCGGAACAATCCCATATTGGCACGTCTTACGATTGCAGGTGCAGCATTGTCCTGGCTGGGCCGTTCATCCCAATCCTTCAGACGGACAAAGGCTAGTGCTGAGTTCTGCCCACGCCCGAAGAAGGAGTATCCAAGCACACCGATAACGTGCGCCACCTCCGGCTGTTTGAGGTAAAACTGTTCAACTTGAGTCAATATTTCCTTTGAACGTTCGCGCGTAGCGCCTGGCGGCAACTGAACCACACTGACGAAATATCCCTGATCTTCATCTGGCAGAAAGCTGGTCGGCAGACTGACGAATAGCCAACCCAAAACACCCAGTAAGGCCGCATAAAGCACCATATAAAGGCCTCTATGTTTTACTGCACCACCAACCCCTGCTTTGTAACGTTGGGTGGTTCTATTAAAAAAGCGATTGAACCAGCCGAGAAAACCTTTTGTGGGTACCATTTCGTGGCCGGGAGAATTTTGCAGCAGTGCTGCACATAGCGCCGGTGTAAGCGATAGTGCCATCAATACCGAGAACAAAATTGTCACGATCAGGGTGACCGCAAACTGGCGATAGATGGCACCAACGGAACCACCGAAAAACGTCATCGGAATGAATACAGAACACAGCACCAGAGTGATGGCGATGATGGCGCCGAATATCTGATCCATAGCCTTGCGCGTCGCGTCGCGCGGAGAGAGACCTTCTTCGGTCATAATACGTTCGACGTTCTCTACCACCACAATCGCATCATCCACCACGATGCCGACTGCCAGCACCATCGCAAATAGCGTCAGAGTATTGATCGAGTAGCCGACGACATACAATCCCACCATCGTACCAATCAGTGCAACCGGTACAACGATGGCGGGAATAAAAGTAGCGCGCAGATTTCCGAGAAATAAATAGATGACCAGAAACACCAACACCATGGCTTGAATCAGCGTCTTTACCACTTCCTGAACTGAAATCTCAACGAAACGGGAAGTATCGTAAGGCACAAGCCATTCCACTCCTTTTGGGAAGAATTTTGCCAGTTCAGTCATCTTGGACTTAACCAACTTGGCCGTATCCAGCGCATTGGCAGAGGGGGCCAAACGGATTGCAATGGCCGAAGCCGGTTCGCCATCAATGCGCGCGGCCACTGAATAATCCTGCGCGCCAAGTTCCACACGAGCCACATCCTTGACACGTACCGAGGAACCATCAGGATTGGCGCGCACAATGATGTTGCCGAATTCTGCAGGAGTGGACAGTCTGCTCTTGGTTACAATCACCGCATTCAACTGTTGGCCGGGCGATGATGGTAACTGTCCGAGCTCTCCAGTGGAAAGTTGCGTATTCTGCGCGCGAACTGCGGCGCTGACATCTCCTGGGGACAAATTATACGATTGGAGCCGGTCAGGCTTCAGCCACAAACGCATCGAATATTCGGTGCCGAACAGAATCGCCTCACCCACCCCCGGAATACGGCGAATATTCTCCAGCAGATTGGCTGCGGCATAGCTTCCCAGCGCCACATTGTCCAGACTCTTGTCGGGAGAAATGAGTGCGACGAACATCAAATAATTCCGCGCTGACTTGGCAACCGTCACGCCTACACGGCGCACATCATCCGGCAAACGTGCTTCCGCACGCTTAACGCGATTTTGTGTCTCTACCGAAGCCACATCCAGGTTGGTGCCCGCTTCAAAAGTCAGCGTAATGGTGCCTACACCCAGTTCCGAAGACGAGTCCATGTAGATCAAATGCTCGATGCCATTCAATTCCTGTTCTACCAGAGCAACTGCTGTTTCTTCCACCACCTGCGCCGAAGCACCGGGGTAATTGAGGGTAATAGCCAAAGCCGGAGGTGCCACTGCCGGATAGGAGGCAACAGGCAAGTTGCGCAGAGCCAGTACACCGCTCAACAGTATGATAAGTGCGATGACCCAGGCAAATATCGGTCGGTCAATGAAGAATTTTGCGAACACGTTACCCTCTATTTCTTTTCAGTCGATGCGGGCGCACTTGCAGCTGAAGTACTTCCTGCGGGATTCCACTCAACCGGTTTAACCGGTGAACCCGGACGAATTTTCTGCAGACCGTTCACAATCACTTGGTCTCCGGATTTTAAGCCATCAGTGATCACAAAATCACCGCCAGCCATTTCGCCTGTTTGAACCGGGCGCGGTGCAACCTTGCTTTCCGCATCCACGACCATGACCATCTGACCTTGCACGGTGGTTTGCACAGCTCGTTGAGGAACCTTGATTGTATTGTCTGCCGTTCCTTCCGAAAAACGCACCCGAGCAAACATACCCGGCAGCAACTCGTGTTTTGGATTCGAAAATTCAGCACGAAGTGACACGCTTCCCGTACCCGGATCAACTGCAAGATTAGAAAAAAGTAGTTTGCCGCTTAGCTGGTAAATACTGCCATCATCAAGTACCAATTCCACCGGCGCCGAAGAGTGTTTTAATTTGCCCGACTTAAATGCCTGTTGCAAGCGGACCCAGTCATCACTGGTTTGTGTGAAATTGACATAAATGGGATCGATCTGCTCAATCGTCGCAAGCAATGTTGCATCTCCGCGTCCGACTAGTGCACCTTCTGTTACCTGCGCATGCCCTATACGTCCGGAAATCGGTGCCGGAACGTGGGTATTTTCCAGATCGATCTGAGCTTTTGATAATGCCGACTCGGCCTGCTTCAGTTTGGCAGCTGCCAAATCATAATCTTGCTGGCTAATGACCTTGGCTTCCAAAAGCGGCTTATATCTTTCTATTGTAAGACGAGCAACTCCCGCATCTGCTTTAGCCGAATCATACGCCGCCTGATAATTTCGCGCGTCGATATGGAATAATGTTTCTCCTGCTTTGACATCACTACCTTCCGCAAAAGACCGCTTATCGACTATCCCCTCGACGCGTGCGCGAACTTGCGAAGTTCGATATGACTCCAAGCGTCCTGGCAAATCCTGGGTCAACAACACCGAGCCTGCCACTACTGTTACCACTTCTACTTCCGTCGGTGGTGGCGCCGCAGCTGCAGATGCTTGTTGTCCTCCGCCTTCTTTGCTACCGCATGCGGACAGCACCAGCATTGCAGCCAAGATAGCTGTAGTTGTAAGCGAATTGCTTCCTATTTTCATCGTAATCTCCTGCTTATTTTTGTCTCTTGATAAGTACTATAGCAAAATCATGGGTTATTCGTAACTTGTTGTTGATTTTGGTTTAGGACTTCACTGCAGAACATTTAACATAGCGCTATTTGTTTGACTCGAAATAGTCAAATATTTGTCGTGGAATTGCGTAATTTTCATTAAATTGTAGGCATCAAAATGTTTCAAATTCTAAACATGCAATTTGGAATTATTCTCGGGAATAATGATTGTCCAATGTATTCCTCAAACAGAGTCTGGCAGCACTTTAGCCAAGGCATTGGTCATTCTATCGGGAGAGTAAGGCTTTACCATCCAGCCTGTTGCACCCGCAGTGCGGAATTTTGCTTTTAATTCTTCCGAAGACTCTGTGGTTAATACCAAAATCGGTATTTTTGAGTAACCATCCATCTGCCGAAGGGTTTTCACCATTTCCAAACCTTCCATACCAGGCATATTCTGATCGGTAACGACTAGATCATATTGGCTATTACGTGCTTTCTCGATTCCGCTTCGTCCGCCTGTTGCCGCATCAACTATGTATCCACGTCTGCCTAAATCATCCACCAGCATGGCTCGCATTACTTGTGAATCATCAACTATTAGCACTTTCTTTGCCATTTTCAACTCCTCTGTTTTGAAAATTAAGGCTATCTGACTTTAGCCTGTATATTGTGCAGCACCCTTTAACTTTAACTGTAACCTAATTAATAAATTTTTCTCGTTTCAATTATGCCAAATGCAAAGTATATTTACATTCTAATCCTACCAAGCAATTTTCACCGCTTTACTTGCAGGAATATTCCAGTTCACGCAAACTTTTAATTTTGATTAGCTGTGCTTAGCGCTATTAATTGCACCAACTTGTTTTTTGCTGCACCACTGGCAATAACTTCCGCTGCCTTCTTCACTCCTTGCGCAAGGGTACTGGTGAGTCCGGCCACGTAAATCGCTGCGCCTGCGTTGAGCAACACGATGTCGCGCGCCACACCCGGCTGATTGTCGAGAACGCCAAGCAACATGACTTTAGCTTCGACCGCATTGGCAACGCGAATACTATCCAGCGGTGAAGACTGCAAACCAAACTCTTCCGGCTTAATCGAATATTCAGTTACTTCACCCTCTTTTAATTCTG
>CAIWKC010000277.1 GCA_903913145.1 uncultured Gallionellaceae bacterium
AGTTTAAGAACTATTACCAAACTATGGCTTTCGTCAACGCAGTGGCTTGGCTTTCCCATCGGGAAGACCATCATCCTGAGTTAAAAGTGGGTTTCAGCAAATGTCGTGTTGATTACTTCACTCATGCGGTTGGCGGCTTATCAGAAAACGACTTTATCTGTGCGGCCAAAGTAGAAGCCTTGTTCAAAATCTAAACAAGGCGGCAAGTATCGTATTTCTTCAACCAGCCCAGGCTTCAATAATCAAAGCCAAGATTAATTATCCACTTTCGCAATCGGAAATGTCAGTTCGACGAACAATCCGCCTGAAATGCGATTTGCTGCACGAATTGTCCCGCCATGCGCCTCAATTACACGTCGTGCAATCGCCAAACCTAAACCATGTCCATCCGAGCTATTACTGGAATTTTTGCTCCTAAAAAAAGGTTCGAAGATAAGTTCCAATTCAGACTCCGCTACACCTTTCCCTTTATCCAGAATTGAAATTTTAATATTCGAAGCTTCTTCGCTGCTTTCAATCATGATGCTTGAACCAATAGGTGCATGTTTTATTGCATTCCTGATGACATTCTCAATGGCACGGTGAATTAACTCCGCACTTCCAATAATTGACGCATTCACTTTGCCCACCAGTTCGACGTCCTTGCCCTGTGCTCTTGCTTCAAACTGAGCATCATCAACGAGATCTGACAACAAATCTCCAGGTTCAATTATTTCTTTCAGCATATCTGTCACGCCTGCTTCGAGTTTTGACAGTGTCAATAACTCTCCGACCAAATGATCCATGCGTGTGCTTTCACGTTCGATTCGAATCATTGACGATTCAGTTTTATCGGGTTGTTGCCGAGCCAAACCGATGGCAACTTGCAATCTCGCCAGAGGGGAACGCAACTCATGTGAAATGTCATGCAGTAATCTGCGCTGACCCTCTATCAGCATCCTGAGTTGATTAGTCATTCGATCGAAATCCCGCCCCAGATCGGCAAGGTCATCACGCCTCACGCCCATAACAGAATTCAAATCGACATTAAAATTTCCCGCGGCAACCAATTCAAATGCGCTTCGTAAACTCCTAATCGGTTTGGAAAAATACCATGCCAATATAGCGGCAAAAATGAAACTGGCCAGCGTTGAGGCAATGAAAAATATCCATGGAAACAAACGACGTTTGGGAGCTTTTGGAAAGTTACTTGCCTGAAGTTGTCGCGAGGCAGATTCTGAATGATTAGTTGCTTCTTCTGCAACTTGCAGTGGTTTTATGTCAGGCAATTCGTCCGTCAAGTGCAAAAAAAGCAGGTAACTTTTGTCGCCACTAAAAACTTGTTTCACTGAAGGGAAAGCCATGCCACTTTGCAATCGATTTCGAGCTTGTGTAATTAGCTCCGGTAGCACTGCTCTGCCGAGTAATTCATATCCTGTTTCGTCAACGACATAAACTGCAGGAAAATTTTTCGACTGCAGCAAATGTCTGAGCGCATCCAATCCAGCATATTGCAAAGTCGCAGCTGCAGATTCAACAGAGTAAGTTGCCGCTGCAAAGTTATCCGCTCTGACCCTCTGTCATAATATATCCGTGAACCTTTACATTCTCATAAAGCATTACTTTCTTTTTTCCGATAACCGACCTGTGTGAGCCGGCGCTTCCAACTTCGGTACCTTTTAAAGAAATACTTTTCTGCGAAAATATATTTCCCAATATAAGTACAT
>CAIWKC010000278.1 GCA_903913145.1 uncultured Gallionellaceae bacterium
AATATCTTATTTGTCATAAATTGTGGTGTATCCCGTACTTGTTGCTTTGCTATTTTCTGCAGCGCAACTATTTCTTCAGCAGGAGACTGCCCCGGCGCATAGATATTCGACATCATGTGTGCAATAGCCACTTTTTGTGCATGTGGGTCTATCTCACCAAGAGTGTTGATTGCTTCTTCAGCACGAATGTAATTGCCCTCTTTTACAGACTCTACTACAACATCCAACAGCTCTGTTGGCTTCAAATCATAGCAAGGAGAGGCAGAGGCAAGAGCGCGCTTGTTTCCGCCCGAACCAGACCTGACAATTTGAGAAATCGCTTCTTTGGTAAACGCAGTTACAATTCCATCGGCGAATATAATCTGTGGTTGTTCAACTCGGCCTTCAACAATTTCGACAGGAACTTTAAACCCAGTTCCAGTTCCAACTGCCACTGCGTAGAAAACTTTTTCTTTTTCTACATCGGCAACCTTCACCTGGACATTCTTATATCCAAGCTCTGTAAACTTGCGAATAACAAGTGCACGGCCAGCTTCAACAATCTTGTCACCATGAATGAATCGGGCAATTCCATCTGGCTTGCCAAGTGTTTCGGCAAACTTTGTCTCTGGAGTCTCGGGCATCTGTGGTAAAGCCACATCAGCCTTTGGATCCACAAGCTCGGCATAATAAATAGCATTCTCAAGCGATGGGGTAGATCCCTGTTCAGAAGCCATGACAAGTGGTGAATCTGTTGCCAACGTTTCTCTTGCTACCACCGAGAATTGGAAAGACAAATCTGGCGTCAAGCAAGAAAAGACTGAATGGCACAATTTGGTTTTCTATCGTCGCTTGGCAGAGATAGCAGGCCAGTATTTGAAAAAAGGTTCGCTGATTTACGTCGAAGGAAAAATCCAAACCCGCAAGTGGCAAACCAAAGAAGGTCAAGATCGGTACACGACAGAAATCATCGTTAAGGATATGAAGATGCTTGGCGGGAAGTCATTAGGCTCTGTAGTGCAAACTCCGTCTCAACCTGTCAAACAGATGGACGAATCTGACATACCGTTCGGGGACGATGCCAGTCCTAATGGAAGTTCAACTTGGGCTGATGATCCTTATCCTTTCTAAAATCAGAGAATCACATCTGGTTTAGCTTAAGTAATTTATATTTTTGGCGGGTCCTCCGAGAATGCAACTCCACCCATCGCCCAAGCTAAGGTTTCTGACTTTTGCCAGATCTCCCGTCTATAAGTTTCCAGATTCATGATTCCAGCATTCCTAGCTAAGATTGCAGCCTTCCACTGCACATTTTTCCATCTTAAAAGGTTATCCTCATATTTGACCGGTTGTTCTGCCAGTAAAGCATAACGTCTCACCATATCTAAAAGTTCCTGAATTTTCTTATTGAGCTCCTCTTTAGGCGCCTCAAGGAATTCAGGAATTTCAACTTCAGGTTCGTCAGAATTAAACATGTTATCAATAGCGGTATCATTTTTTTTCTTTTCGGCAAGGGCGTCTTGATACACTTTTAAGTCCTCATCAGAGTAACAACAAAAGATGACTTCTTGAATGGGCGAATCGCGGCCGATGGCAACATCAACAGAATTTAATGCGAGCAAGGCAGATTTCGTGATCGGGTACCCGTAAACTCCATTGCTGATACAAGGAAATGCAATCGTAGCAACCTCGTTTTCAAGCGCTAGACGTATTGAATTTTTATAGCATGAGGCCAATTGTTTATATTCTTCATGTTCCCCACCGCGCCAGACAGGTCCCACAGTGTGAATGACGTATTTTGCCGGGAGACGATAGCCTTTTGTAATTTTGGCTTCTCCGGTTTTGCACCCGCCAAGTTGCTGGCACTCTTTAAGTAATTCTGGTCCCGCCGCGCGATGGATAGCACCGTCAACTCCGCCACCTCCCAGCAGAGATGAATTCGCAGCATTGACGATTGCGTCGACTATTAATGCCGTAATGTCTGCTTTGATCAATGTGAATTTAGTCATTTCAATTACCTCCTCACTGCCTATGCATAGATTTTCACACACGCCCGCATCGTATTGTCATGTATATCAAGTACGGGCCGGATTTCTCCATATTCATCCAACTGATATCCGCCGGCCAAATTCCAGGCAATCGGGATGCCCATTCTGCTAGCGATAGAAAAAACCAGCAAATCTCGTTCGGCTAGTTGCTCAGTAGTGAGCCAACCACCCAAGGGGTCATCGATATGTGGATCTGCTCCAGCCTGATAAAGAATAACGTCGGAACCTTCCATCATTTTCATTATCTTTGGAATTTTCACTAGAAAATCTTCGGCCTGATTTTGTGAGTAAAAAGAAGCGCCTGATGAAAAATGTTTCACCCAACTTGATAGGTTGAGCTCTTTCATAATTTCAGACGTGCCGTTGCCATAATGCTGATCAAAATCCACGATACCGATTTTGTTAATTAAACCTTCCATTTTTAATACCTGCGCAGTCACTATCAATCCGTTGAAGGTACAAAACCCCTGAGGGTTAGCGTAACCGGCATGGTGAAATCCGGAACAGGGAGCGACTGCAACTTTTTTGTTTTTTAATGCTTCTCTGGCAGCAGATAGCATGGAACCGATGGTATAGGGAAGCGAAGCCGCCACTTCAGGCAATTTGTTTCCGAACCCGTTGTCTATGTCGCAGAAAAGTATTTTTTTAACATAATCAGATTGATGAGCAGTGCATATCTGATCGAAATCAACAGGCTTAGGCTCTACGATATCGATCGGCGCATTCATTTTTTGCCACGATTTAACAACTTTGATTGGCTTTCCGGCACTTGGCGAAAAGTTCTCAAAGTTGGCCACCATTTTTGGTGAATAAAATACAGGTATGCGCATTTATACTTGCCTGTCAGTTAGTTCAGGAAAAATCCTATAAACCACATATAACGCTTGATGATTGGAGCCCGTCTCCTTTGACCCAAGAATAAATACTCTTAGCCACCTTCAGTCCGCCTGCATGAGACGGCTCAATCGGCGAGATCATGGAGTAGTCCACTTCTTCATTGCAGATCAATCTCAAATCGATTACGGGTAGCCGAGATGTAAATGCCTCTCTCAAAATAATGTCATTAAATAGAGCAAGTGCTGTTTTTTCAACTTCACTCAAACCGGGGATAGCGTCGTAGATTGTGCATACTGCGACCGGTAATTTAAATCGCATTACATTTGCGAGCATCCGGCGATAGTTTTGGGAAAATTCAAGGCGTATGTCAGAAAGCCGCATCATAGCCTCACCAACACTCATGACAGAATCCGCAAATATTGGTCGATAGGTGATCGCATCATTACCGCCAACACTCACCACCAAATGGGTGGCGTCCTTAGGCATTCCGTTTGACTGGGCAAACACACCCACTGTCGTATTGCCGTCCACTGCCAGTAAAGTAGCCGACCAGTTACCTGGAATCAACTGACGAAGATGTTCGATGACCGGCTTGCCATCCGGAACATATTTAATGTTGTCCAAAATTGAATCACCTAACAGAACGATGTGTGCCTTATTCATGCTGCCGCGCTCCTGAAAATTTCTACATTACCGGAACTGAGCTGATCATGCCCAGTGGTCATTCATTTCAAATTATATGAATTTATAGGCTCACCGGATGAGCTTATAAAAGGGTAAAGTCTATTGAGTGGCTTTTTTCCATACACACCCCCTCATGACAACAGCGGTTTTCGCAAAAATGTTTCCCCTGCCCTTTCATTCGAAGTTGATTGATTGGCTTGAACAGTGTCCGCAAAAAATCGCAACCATTCCACAATGGCTGGGAATGTTAAATAATTTACAAAATATCCGAAAAGAAGAGCTCGAGTTATCCGGGCTTTATGATTTCCTGACGAGCATGACGATTCATACCAATGAATTAGGTTTGCGAACTGAAAATAAGATACGCAAGTCAGAATTAATCAAAATCGCCCGGGCAGAATTGTCAAAATGTGAAGTGATAATTCAGTCTCATTGGAAGCAGTCCTTTCACCCATCGATCAACGTAAAGACCCAACCTGAAAAAAGACCGCTTCGGATTGAGAATAAGGCAAAACGTTTCGTTGAAAAAGCGCAATCCTGTTACCAGCATCCTTCTCTGGGATTCTGGATCATACGAACCGGTTACGAAGATCTCGCAACGATTGCACCCAATTGGATCGTGCTAGATCAACGTGGCAAGATGTTGCAAAGCCACCATAAGCATCAAGGCTGGTTCCCGACTGCGGTGGAAGCATTTGACGAAATGCACCGTGTAATCCGGATGCGTTTCGCTGAGTTTGGTACTGACCGTCCTTCCACCGTCTTCGATCAATATGCATTCCTCGGCGGCAACAACTATCAGGAATGGTTTGTTTGTCTTCCTAATTGGCCAAATTCCTATAAGGATGACCACTTTGACCTTGAACAATTGTTGATACACATACGCACTACCGAGCGTCTAGATCAGGATGGAAATCCGCTATTGATGGTCGAGGAATTACAAAGCCCCTGGCTTGCCGACATCCGCAAGTTCGATGAGATGCTCAAAGAAGGCGAGATCGATGAAGATGATGAACGGCTTGTACCTGCCGCTCCATTCGAGCATGAGTGGCACGAACTCGCAATCAAAGCGCTTATCTGGTTAGCCATAAAACAAGGATATCAGCGTATTGGTTTCACGAGCGGCAAACAGCAGTGTGATCGTTGGGGGCATCTGGATGGACTCATGAATCTGTATGACATCGATGTACCAAAAACCTTAAAACGAATCGCATCGCGGTTTGAATGTGAATTATCCTGGTCAACCATCGTGACGCGCAAGCCGGATGGATCGGTCAGATTGGACAGGAAGACCGGTTGGATCGTTAGAGATAAAAATAATAAACCGATTACGCCGCCACTTTTGAATAAGGACGTAGCATTGCATTTTTTGGGCGAGCGAAGCAGTTTAGTTAAGGAACCCGTCAGAGTTCTTCAGGTTTCTCAAAAACTAAAAGAAGCTTTGCTTAAAAATGAAGTACCCCTATTTGGCTGGTAAGAATAGCGGGATTTGATATGTGGGATATTGGCTAATCGATTAGGGTAAGCACTCGTTTGTATTGTTTTAAGCGGGCAATGTCTTTTTCAGAAGGTGCCTCGATACGGGATTGATCGCAGTTATCGCGAAGGTCAGCCAGCTTTACTTGTTTGCCTATTGAATTTTTAATTGCTCGACTGACAAAGCCACAATATAGAAATTGTCTACCTGTTTATGGATATTGAAAACTGGAATAAATTTCATATCATCGAATCTCCTCTTTAGCAGTTTTAATCAACTTGGCGGGGACTGCAATTCGGTTAACTCTTCCCCGCCCAAAAGCCGGGCCACCTGTTTTAAATTTTTATTTCTCGTACCGCAGCAAGAAGTAATTTCTAAATCTCATTCCTTGCCGAAAAAGAATAACCAGTCATCAATATCGAGCGCTTGGCGGCTTTCTGGATTAGCAGCCAATACCTGTTGCCAGCCGCCATATTCGTTTAACCGCTGGCTATGTGCTGATAATTTTTCCATGCACTCGTCGAGATCTTTTTGCAGATCGTTTCGCACCATAACTTGGGCTCCCCGATCATAATCTCTGGACTTTGGATTCTGAAAGGCCAATGAGATTTTTTCATCGACCTCGATGCCTTCTTTGCGAATTGTGGAAAAAACTTCGTTCTTCTTGTTCCTCCACCACTCAAGCCTTTCAGTGTGCCAATTGACCTTGGCTTGCGCAGCCTCGGCTAGTTTGCTGGCGGTATATTCAAATTTCCATTCTTTTCTGATCATGATATGCGCTCCTTGATATTGAGAAGTTCATTATCAAGGTCCGCCAGCTCATATGGTGAGCTCACTAAAATGAATCACTCTATTTTAGATTTCTGATAAAAGATACTATCCAAAAGCCACTTTCCATTGGTGGGTATCGCATAAGTACCATTTTAAGTAATTTTGACTCAGGCGTTGAATCCTCGAAATTCGGAATGGGGCTGTCAACGAAACTATTTTGTTCATTAAGGCAATCCGCACTTCTTGATAAATCTCAGTCCTTAACAAAATAGTTGTCTGCCCAAGCTTTGGTCAGCACGGTAAGCAAATCAGCTTTAGTGGTATATGGATCGGAGTCCTTAACAGCAGTCCATGCAGTAATCTCATCGAGATGATCTTCTGATATATCTTCTAAATTTAATAGCTTTTCATCAGTTGGATTGGATATTGCAATACAGGTAAAAGTTAATTCAGTGCCTTCATAATGCCCCCCTCCGCTAGTCAAACCACTATATGAACCGGGCATCACAACAGCATTCGGCAAAATAGTTTTTTTAAGAACTTCCTGAGTAGCTACATCCGCACTAACCGACGCCACATGATCACCCAATGATCCAGCAGGTGTTTTGCCTTCAGTGAGTACTGCATTTGCATCATCTATAGCTAGATTGGCGACGGATATTCGCCAAGCCAAACCCGACCCTTCTAACTTATCCGCAACATTCAAGCCACGCGATTTTAGATAATCTCTGACCAACTTAGTCGTGCTAGGCAGCACCACATGTTGTTCTGGAGCACCTGGAATATCGCCTATAGCAACCAAGTACACGCCCTTTTTAACTGCCTCTTCGTTGCTATGATAAATATGACCATCGGTACGCCTATTAACTGAGGCAATGCGCACATCCTTGCCATTTATATCCATCTTGGCGCCACTGATCTCCCAAAATGACCATGCATGCGCATTGATAGGCAAAACACAAGACAAGAAAAACAACGAAACAACGTTAAACGACTTTGACATTCATTTCTCCTTTACATAATTTGTCTAATTCACTGCTTGAGAATTCAGCAAGATTAATTTAAAAAATATTGGCACTGCTTTTCTAAGTTGTAGCTAGCTAAATCAATTTGGACTCTTTGTAATTCGTATTGCTCTACTTAAGTTAATATTTCCAATCGTCATTACAGGTATCGATATGCGTGTCATCTGTATGATAAATATTCATTTCCAAGTAACTGTAAACCGGATCAGTGAAGTAATCGTCTGAATGACTTAGCAAATCGTCCATATGACGAGACTTTATGGCATCAGTTTCATCAGCTGATTTCCCCTTATTCGACATGATGACGGCGTAAACAATAATTACTCCCCATATAAAGC